>CAZPPK010000016.1:0-30109 GCA_964588415.1 uncultured Lentimicrobiaceae bacterium | reverse complement strand
AAACGGACAACTCGTTCTGTTTTAGTCAATTCTTATATCGAACTCAGGTTAATACTTCCATTGCAACATCCAGAACAACAAGTGTCAAAGCTTAAAATATTTTTTATATTTGGGATGTTCAACTAAAATCTTAAAACCAACTTTACTTGAATATCGAAATTGAGATACAATGATTGATTATCTAATAACTAAATCTATAATTTCATGAAGCGTTTCATACTTTTTTTAATTCTTTTCGGGCCAATGTTAGTATTCGGACAAACCGATTTACACCCGAAATGGCTCAGGCATCCTGCCATCTCACCTGATGGACAATGGATTGCTTTTGAATACAAAGGAGATATATTTAAGGTTCCTGCAACAGGCGGCACTGCTATCCCATTGACAATGACGCCTGCCTATGAAAGTTATCCGGTATGGAGTCATAATGGTAAATACCTGGCTTTTGCATCAGACAGGCACGGTAACTTTGATGTGTACGTAATGTCATCAAATGGAGGTGGAGCAACAAGACTGACTTATAATTCAGCAGCTGACATTCCGTCTGATTTCACGATTAATGATAAGGATATCATCTTTGGAACAGCGAGGAACGACATCTATACGTCGGTACGGTTTCCCATCCCAGCGTTGTTTATGAAGTTATACAAGGTTCCTGTAAAGGGTGGACGTTCCATCATGATTAATTCAGCAGGTACAGAATATGCCCGCTATAACCACAATGGGAGCAAAATCATTTTTCAGGATCGAAAAGGCTATGAAAGTGAGCAACGCAAACACGAAATGGCTTCGGTGACACGTGACATCTGGACCTACGATTTCAAAACAAATAAGTATACAAAGCTTACCAGTTTTAAGGGAAATGATATGGAACCAGCATGGGGTAAAGGAGACACATATTATTATCTGAGCGAACAGAATAACAATGACCTAAACGTATTTCAGGCAAACTTGTCTGATCCGGGCCAACCCAAACAATTGACTAATTATAAAAGAAATCCTGTGCGAGGACTTACTTACTCGCAAAATGGTAATCTCTTATGTTTCACACATGGAGGAGATATTCTTACCCTGGTTCCCGGTCAGCAACCTAAAGAAGTACTGATCACAATCCAGGCAGATTTCGCTGAACAGGCAACTAAGACAATTTCTGTTAACAATAGACATATAAGCGAAATGGCATTATCTCCTAATGGAAAAGAAGTAGCATTTGTATATCGAGGCGACATTTTTGTAACATCCACTGATGGTCATACTACCAAAAGATTAACAAATACTCCTTATCAGGAGCGCATGATAGAATTTAGTCCCAATGGCCGTTCTATCGTTTATTCTGTTGAGAAAAACGATTCATGGGATATCGACAAACTACATATTGCCAATCCCAAAGAGCCTTATTTTTATGCATCAACCATAGTTGACAATACACCCGTAATCGCTAACGACCAGGATGAATTCCAACCACGTTATTCGCCGAATGGCAAAAAAATAGCCTATTTAGAAAATCGTAACATTCTTAAAGTTTACAATACAATTACACATAAAACCGTAACTGTAATTCCCAAAGGTGTCAATTATTCATATTCCGATGGTGATCAATATTTTACATGGTCCCCGGATGGAAAATGGATTCTTGCTCAATCAAATGAAGGGACCTTCGTTCGTTCCGATGTTGACCTTGTGAAAGCCGATGGAAGTGGCAAACGTATTGACCTTACGCAAAGTGGGTTTAGCGATGGAATACCCAAGTGGGGTATGGGGGGCAAAATGATGGCATGGTTTTCAACCCGTGAAGGGATGAAGAACCTCAGCCGCGGTGGTCAGGGTGATATTTATGCTATGTTCTTCAATCAAAAGGCATTTGACAAGTATAATCTTAGCAAAGAAGATTTTGATCTGCTGAAGGAAGAACAAAAGAAAGATAGTACCAAAGTCAAAAATGAAAAGAAAAAGCCCTTGGTGCTTAATCTGAAGAATCTGGACAGCCGTACGAAAAGACTGACCATCAATTCATCGTTACTGAGCGATTTTATTCTTTCTAAAAATGGTGAAAAATTGTATTATCTCGCTAAGTATGAGAAGGGTTATGATCTTTGGGAAACTGAGCCCCGAACTCACAAAACAAAAGTCTTGGCTCACCTGAATTCCCGAAGCGGTGGAAGCCTGGAAATAGATAAAGCAGAAAAGAACCTTTTTGTATTGGCAGGTGGCAGGATCAGTAAAGTGGAAATTTCAAACGGAAAGGTAAAGCCACTTTCTATTAATGCCCATTTCGACTGGGATCCAGCTGGCGAACGTGCTTATATTTTCGAACATGCCTGGGAGCAAGTCAGAAAAAAACTATTCGATCCTAATTTGCAGGGTGTCAATTGGAAATATTACCATGATTATTACAAACAATTTTTACCTTACATCAACAACAACTACGATTTCTCGGATCTGTTGAGTGAATTGTTGGGTGAATTGGATGTATCTCATACAGGCGGCCGCTTCTATCCTAATCCTAAGAATCCAGATCGTACAGCATCTCTAGGTATGCTTTATAACCAAACAAAAGGTGGAGACGGTCTTATTGTGGAGAATATCATCACCGGCGGGCCAATGGATAATGCACAAACCCAGGTGAAACGAGGTGACATCCTTGAGAAGATTGACGGTGTGCAAATCAATAATAATTTTGACTGGGCGAAACTTTTGAATCACAAAGCCAATGTATTTACAAGGCTGACATTCAAAGATCCCCGGATCAAAAAAAGCTGGGATGAAGTTATCAAACCTATCTCAGGGAGAAAAGAACAATCGCTTATGTATAAACGGTGGGTTGACATCATGCAAAAGATGACCGACAATCTGTCGCACGGACAGATTGGATACATTCATGTCAAGTCAATGAATGATCAAAGCTATCGTACCGTCTTTGGAAAAGTTCTTGGGAAGAATTTCAACAAAAAGGCGCTGATAGTTGATACCCGTTTCAATGGAGGCGGTTGGCTACATGATCATCTTGTAACCTTCCTGAGTGGCAAACTTTACATGAGATTTGCACCACAAGGTCACATTCTTCCCGGAGGGGAATCCATGGACAAATGGGACAAACCCAGTTGCGTGCTGATAAGTCAGAGTAACTATTCCGATGCCTTCATGTTCCCGTATATTTATAAGGAACTTAAAGTTGGCAAACTCATTGGAATGCCTGTACCTGGAACCGGAACAGCAGTTTGGTGGGAACGTCAGATTGATCCGACGCTCATATTCGGTATCCCGATGGTTGCTTCCGAAGGTGTTGGCGAAAATCACTTTACAGAAAATCATGAACTTGAACCTGATATTAAAGTAAAAAATCCTTACAACAAGATATTGAATGGCCAAGATCCCCAGCTTGAGGCAGCCGTTAAAGAAATGTTGAAAGAAACCAGTAAATAAGACCTTCTATATAAAGGTTATTGTTAAAAGGGGTCTCCAGTCAGGCGACCCCTTTTTAATTAAAAACACACGAAACAAAGGGAAGAAACCACAATCAATGATTTAATTATTAACCACTTAGATTTTAAAACATGAAAAAAATTGCGTTCTTGACATTAGGGATTTGCTTTATGATTTATTCATGTGCACCACAAAAAAAACAAAACCTTTCCCCAAGGATAAAAATTGCAAATGGCATGATTGAAGGCATTCAGGATACAGCAACCAGTCTTCAGGAATATTTTGGAATACCATTCGCCAAACCGCCGGTAGGCAACCTCAGGTGGAAAGCACCTCAGCCACTTGATAACTGGAAAGGAGTTTTGATGACAAAGAAATTCGGCCCCAGGCCGATGCAGACCAATGTGTTCGGAGATATGCACTTCCGTTCCGACTCCGTGAGTGAAAACTGCTTGTATCTGAATGTGTGGACCCCGGCCAAGAAAGGAACGCAGGGATTGCCTGTGCTGGTATATTTTTACGGAGGCGGCTTTGTGGCGGGCAGCAGTGATGAACCGAGATACGATGGTGCCAGCCTCGCTCAAAAGGGGATTGTGGTAGTGACTGCAAACTACCGTCTCAATATTTTCGGTTTTTTTGCAGATCCGGAACTCAGTGCCGAATCACCTTATAAAGCATCCGGAAATTATGGCCTTCTTGATCAAAACGCCGCATTGAAGTGGGTTCATCAAAACATCGCCGCTTTTGGCGGAGATCCCAACAAAGTAACCATCGGCGGAGAATCAGCAGGCTCTATTTCGGTCAGTGAACAAATGGCTTCTCCATTGTCTAAAAATCTGATTGCTGGCGCTATCGGAGAAAGTGGGGCTGGCATTAATCCCACTTTGGCACCGGTTCCATTGGCTCAAGCTGAAAAGATTGGAGCTGACTTTGCAAAACAAATCGGTTACCCGACTATCAAAGAATTAAGGGCCTTGAATGCAAAAAAATTGCTCGAGCTCTATACCAAATCCGGAAGGTTTGGTTTCCCAGCCTGTATTGATGGATATTTTCTAACAAAATCATTGCCCGCAATTTACAATGCAAAAGAGCAGGCTCATATTCCATTGTTGGTAGGCTGGAATTCTGCTGAAATGACCGGAAAGGCATTTATGGTAGGGAAACCTTATACCAAAAAGAATTTTATTGAAAGAGTGAAAACAAATTTCCCACACAACTACCAAGAAATCATGAAAACATATCCCCATCAAACTAAAGAGGAAGTTGAAAGATCCGCCACCGACCTGGCTTCAGACAGATTCATCGTTTACAGCACGTGGAAATGGTTCGACTTGCAAAGAAAAAACAGCCCGAAACCTGTTTATCGCTATCTGTTCGACAATCCAAGGCCCCCCTTGACAAATGCAAATCTTACTCCCGGACTTGCCGGTGGGGTTATGAAAAAAGGTAAAAACACATTTCCCATGCCCAAACCTATTGGGGCGGCACACTCACAGGAAATCGAATATTGTCTGGGAAATCTATACCTTTCTCCCTGGTATGCCTGGAAGAAAAAGGATTATGCCGTTTCAGACACTATGGAAAACTATTTTGCCAACTTTATAAAAACCGGCAATCCCAAGGGGAAAAATCTTCCGGAATGGCCGGCTGCTGCACCGGAGGATGCTCACCCGTCCATTATGGTTATAAAGCAGAATTCTAAGGCTGTGAAAGCTGAAAACGACAATCGCTTTTTATTGTTGGGCAAAATCTATGATAAACACTAAACTCTAAAAAAGCCATTGTATAAAATAGACACAAATTTTTTCAAAAAGTTATATTTCAGTCCTGCTTTAATGTTTTTTAACGTTCTTAAGATGTTTTAACATTCTGATCATAATACACATATTATCAATTATATAATACCTGTTATAGGCAAAGATGACTGATTTAACAGGTAAATGCGAGTTTTTATTACTCATTCTTCATATAAATTTGCTCTCCGTCCTTAATACATATCTCATGAAGAATTTTTATAAGTCAACCCGTTCAAAAAGCGTCAGCTTTTTTTTGGTTTCCCTTTTGGGAATTATGTTTACGTTCAGCACGGCCGCCTTTGCTTCCGGCAATGTGACTTTATTTACGCCTTACACCAAAATTTCGGTGCCTCCGGGAAAAATGATTAACTATAACATCACTGTCATTAACAACAGCGATGCAGTTCAAAATTTAAACGTTTTCATTTCAGGTATGCCCAGAGGATGGAATTACAATCTGAAATCAGGAGGTTGGGTTATCAAACAGATTTCTATTCTCCCAAAGAAGAAGGAAATTCTTACACTTAGCGTTGAAGTTCCTTTAAAGATTAATAAAGGAACCTACCAATATAAGGTTATGGCAGGATCGAATTACTCGTTGCCGCTGACTGTTGTTGTTTCCAAGAGGGGGACTTATAAAACTGTATTTACAGCCAAACAGGCTAATATGGAAGGTCATGCAAATTCGACCTTTAGTTTTAATACGGAGCTTGACAATCTTACGGCAGATCAGCAACTATATTCTTTAAGATCAGAAGTGTCCAGAGGTTGGGATGTAACATTCCGTGCAAATTACAAGGAAGCAACATCTGTTTCCATTAAACCAAACAGCAAATCAGCCATAACCATTTCGGTTAAACCACCTGACAGAATCCAAGCCGGAACTTATAAAATTCCAATAGAAGCTGTTACCAACAATACTTCTGCAAGTCTGAAGCTTGACGTAGTGATTACAGGCACCTACAAAATGGAACTAACCACACCTACAGGATTGGTAAGTACAAGTGTTACTGCAGGGCATCAGAAACGCCTGGAACTCATCGTGAGAAATACTGGTTCGGCGGTGCTGAACAATGTGAAACCTGGATTCAGAGCGCCCTCGAACTGGGATGTAACTTTTGATCCTAAGGAAATAAACACTATTGAGCCCGGACAATCTGCACAGGTATTTGCGACCCTAAAAGCGGACAGGAAGGCCATTGCAGGAGACTATATCACCAAGATCAGCACAAAAACCCCCGAAGTATCATCAAACCTAACATTCAGGGTCTCAGTGAAAACACCCATGCTCTGGGGCTGGATAGGAGTTCTTATCATTATTGTGGCCTTAGGATTGGTTTATTATTTGTTCCGCAAATATGGAAGGAGGTAAATCGTGAATGGAAACATTATCGACCTGGTCGATTTGACAAAAATGTATGGGTCGTTTACTGCGGTTGATCATCTTAGCCTTTCGATTCGAAAGGGAGAAGTTTTTGGCCTTCTGGGGCCAAACGGGGCCGGAAAATCCACCACGATCCTTATGATGCTTGGATTGACAGATCCGACATCAGGTTCTGTGAAAGTATGTGGCATTGATTCCACTACAAATCCCATTGAGGTAAAAAAAAAGGTTGGCTATTTGCCGGAAGACGTTGGCTTTTATGACGAGCGCACCGGATTAGACAATCTGATATATACTGGCCGTTTAAATAATCTTTCTGAAAAAGAAGCGACTGAAAAGGCACGTCAGCTATTAACACGTGTCGGAATGCCGGATTCCATAGATAAAAAATCAGGAACTTATTCCCGCGGAATGCGACAGCGGCTTGGGCTTGCAGCTGTACTGATCAAGAATCCGGAAGTCATCATACTTGATGAACCAACCCTGGGAATTGACCCTAAAGGGAAAAGGGAATTTCTGCAACTGATAATCCAACTCAGTAAAGAAGAAGGTATTACCGTTTTATTCTCTTCTCATGATCTACACGAGGTACAGCAAGTCTGTGACAGAGTGGGATTGTTTGTGAACGGAAAATTGATAGCGGAAGGAGATATTTATTCTCTTTCCCAGAAACTCTTTGCCAACAGCCCATACAACGTTGATGCCGGTATTAATCTGCCTTCTGACGAAAGTTCAAAAAGTAAAATTAAGCAATTGGAGAAAGCATTGTCAGCTATTGATGGCGTAACTGTGGTCAACATGAAAAATGATATTTTTCATGTTGAATGTTCAAATGATTCAACTTCTGAAATCGCCAAAGTAATAACGGATTCGGGTGTTGGGTTAAACTATCTGAAAAAAAAGGAATACGGTCTCGATGAGATTTATTACCGGTATTTTGAAGGAGGAGATGATCATGAATAATCTAACGAATCAAATAAAATATGAATCACGGTTGGCAAAATTGAACCGGTTGAATATCTTCAGGCAGTCAAGAAATGAAGACATACCACTTCATCCCTTCAAAGTTATGGTCCAAAAAGAGATTTCTGATCAGGTGCGAAGCTGGAGGTTCATCATTTTGATAGCAATAATCGCATTAACCTGCTTTGGATCATTATACACATCTCTAAACAGCCTTAGTGATGCTTTAAAAAACAGCCAGGTAAATGATTCGTTCCTGTTCCTTAAACTATTCACAGCATCCAACGGTACTTTGCCATCATTTTTTGTATTTATCGGTTTTCTCGGCCCCTTACTGGGAATCGGTATGGGTTTTGACGCGATAAACTCTGAGCATAACAGAGGAACGATGAGTCATATCCTTGCACAACCCATCCATCGCGATTATCTGTTAAATGCAAAATTTGTAGCCGCACTTACGGTAATAACTTTTATGTTTTTTGCTTTAGGTTTCATGGTCATGGGGTTTGGACTCATTTCTATTGGTATTCCGCCAACTCCTGAAGAATTTTGGCGTATCATTTTCTTTATTCTTCTGAGCATACTTTATGTGGCTTTCTGGCTCAATTTATCCATTCTTTTTTCGGTAAAATTCAGACAACCGGCTACTTCTGCATTGACAGTCATAGCTGTTTGGTTATTCTTCACCGTTTTTTATCCGATAATTGTCAATTTGATTTCAAAGTCTGTGGTTCCTCTTCATATGGCATCAGGTTACCAGATGTACCTTGCAGATGAAATAAAGATCAATTTGATGAGAATTGTTCCCAATCAACTATTCAGCGATGCCACTACCACTTTGTTGATGCCTACGGTAAGGAGCCTGGGGCCGTTAACAATGCGGCAGGTTTATGGTACCATTCCCGGGCCACTTCCGTTTGGACAAAGCCTGCTTCTTGTATGGCCACAGGTTACAGGATTAATTGCAGCTACAATTCTATGTTTCGTCCTGTCTTATGTGATGTTTATGAGAAGGGAAATTCGTTCCAGATAGTCTTTAAGCATTATCATATACATTACTTACATAATTTCTGAGTGCAAACGAAAGACTTCTAACGATCTTTTGCTGCATGAAATAATCTTTTATTTTTGTTAATCTGGAGGTCAGTTTTATTCCAATAAGACCGGATTATTGAATTCAGCGAAAGTCAATGGATTATAACGAGTATTATAAAATTAATGAAAAGTCTTTGGGTCAGACCCAGAGAAAATCCTTGTAAATCACACACATTTGATCACAATGGAAGACCCAGTGCTGGATATCGGCGCCGGCCAGGGAAGAAATGCAATTTATCTTTCTAAGCTTGGCTATCAGGTAGATGCCACCGATCCTTCATTCGTTTCCATACACATGATGGAGGAGATCAAAGCCGCTGAAAATCTTAATTTTAACACAATGAATTCGGATTATAAAAAAATTTCAGGCACAAAAAAGTATTCTGCGATCCTGGTGTTCGGGTTAATACAAATTCTTGATTGGGAAGGTATAGGTCCGGAACATCGTCATGGAAACAGTCCGATTGAAAAGCACGCGTTAGTAGAAGCAGTTTTTGGCACATGAAAGATGATTTTTTGAATCTTGTTCATGCCGGAAAATACCCGCTTATTAAATTATTTTATAACCCGAAAATTTTAAGCCATATTGAGTCCCGAGATCAAAAAACAATTCCCATCACCATTGAAATCACCAATGTCAGGAAAACCTATCAGGTTCCCATTTCACATTTCAAAAGCCGGGGACCTTATACAAAATTGAAAGGACAGGTTCAGATTAAACTTTCAGATTTTAAACTCAAACCTAAAAGGTACTTTTTTGGGCTGATTCGGATCAAAGATAAGCTCAACATCAATTTTATTTTGTATTTTTATCAAAAGTTTCCTACAACCCTAAAGATTAGATGCAAGTTAACACATTACAACGATACGGTTTACGCGTTATGATAGAAATCGGGATGGATGAAGAACAACAAGGTCTTCTTCAAAAGAATATATCAGCCTCTCAAAATATTTCTTTACGCTATCTTGATCATATTATCAGGGGACTAAAAACTGCAGGGCTTATCCGGAATAAAGGCGGAAAGAAAAGTGGTTATGTTTTAACGATGCCTGCATCAGAGATTACTACATTGAATATTATGAACGCCTTCCAGGCTGATGTACAGATCGTTGACTGCTCAGATTCATTTTACGAATGTGAAATGAAGGCAATCTGCAGTGCAAATCCTTTCTGGGTAGGATTAAATGATATGATCAAAGATTATTTTCAGGGAGTCACATTACAGGCACTGCTTCAGCGGCAAAAAAGACTGAACTCTGGGATCAAAGAATAGCTGCCATCAATATCATTTTAAGCAGATTCCCAAATTGTATTTCGAATAAAAAGACTCACACAAAGAAAACCACATTTCCTTGTGAGCGACTACGATAAATCCTTATCTTGCATTTTTTATCCGAATTAGGTTGCCCATGACAAAAGAGAAGCGGGAGCCCTATATAATTGAGGCGCTAATTCCCATTATTTTTTTAATTATACTACTATCTTTCAATGTTTTATTTTGGAAAGACACTTTACAGGGAGCCAATCAGGTAGCCCTGATGACAGCAGCTGCGTTGGCTGGGATTCTGGGATTGCGCATGGGTCATACCTGGATAGATATGCGCAATCAAATTGTAAAAACCATTGGTACTGCAATGCCTGCTATTCTTATCTTATTTCTCATAGGTGCTATTGCAGGTACCTGGCTGATCAGCGGCGTCGTACCAGCGTTGATTTATTACGGTCTTAAAGTACTACATCCCAATATCTTTCTTTTTGCTGCCGTGGTCACTTGCAGTGTTGTATCGGTAGCAACAGGAAGCTCCTGGTCCACTATTGCAACGATTGGGGTAGCGTTGCTTGGGATTGGTGATGCCATGGGCTACGACAAAGCTATTGTGGCAGGAGCCATTGTTTCGGGTGCTTATTTTGGCGACAAAGTATCTCCGCTTTCAGACACTACAAATCTGGCTCCGGCAGTTTCGGGTACCGACCTGTTTACCCATATCAAGTACATGATGTACACCACAGTTCCTTCGATGACGCTAACACTGATCATTTTTTTGGTCATTGGGTTTCGTTTTCATCCCACAGAAACTGCTGCCCGCGTGGAAGCCGTTCAAGCCACAATTACGCAAACCTTTAACATTACCCCCTGGTTGTTCTTAGTACCTATCATCTTGTTTGCAGTCATTATAAAAAAGATGCCTCCCCTACCGGCATTAAGTGTCGGGGTCGTGTTAGGAGCCATTGCAGCGGTGATTTTTCAACCCCAGATTATTTATCAAATCAGTCATGTTACAGGAAGTTATGCCAAAGCATCTTACATTGGTGTTATGCAGGCTATTTACGGAAAAACATCAATCATTACCAACGATCCCAGCATGAACGATTTATTCTCTACCGGAGGAATGTCAGGGATGCTGGAAACCATCTGGTTGATTCTTTCGGCCATGGTTTTTGGAGGGGTGATGGAAGCCAACGGGATGCTTAGAAAATTGACACATTCCATTTTAAAACTGGTTAAAACCGATGCGTCGCTCATCGCATCTACTGCTGCTTCGTGCATTTTTTTCAATATAACGGCTTCAGATCAATATATTTCCATCGTCGTTCCTGGTGAGATGTACCATGATGCCTTTAAGGACCGCGGCCTGAAACCGGAAGTTCTAAGCCGAACGCTTGAAGATGCCGGTACGGTGACTTCGGTGCTGGTTCCATGGAATACCGGCGGGGCAACACAATCACGCGTATTGGGCGTCCCGACTTTGCACTACCTCCCTTATGCTTTCTTTAACTTGATAAGCCCGCTAATGACAATATTTTTTGCCTACATGAATATAAAGATCAGGCGCTTTCGCGATGATAAAAAAAAGCCGACAATTTCTGATGAGAACCAGGATTTGACCTGATATCAGTTTTTCAAAATCCAACATCTTAACAACACAAATGCGCTCTGGCAATTTTTTTACTTTTGTATGGTGGGTAAGCACCACTGAAACAGAATTAAAGCTGAAATAAAAATCGAAAATTTAAAGATGAATCTTCCATGAAAACGCAGGCACTTTTGGTGAGTTGCTGGTTTCCCAATAAGGAAAACCCACAACAAGGTTCATTTGTTTTGGATTATGCCAAAAGCTTATTGTCCGCGTCTATCGATTGCAAGGTTTTGTACATCCACATTCATGCCGGTAATAAATTCATTCAAAAGGAGAAAAAGAACTATTCCATTGATAATGTAGATGTTTTAGAGATAGATATTCAATCTCGTTTTTGGAAATATCTGTATCAGTTTCCTTTATTCTTAAAGAAAACTATTCTAACCTTCGTAGACAGTGAAATCGTTCAAAAAGCGGATGTAGTTCACAGCCACGCCATTTTCCCGGCAGGAATATTTGGCTACCAACTGGCCAAGAAGTATCAAAAACCTTTTGTGATTACAGAGCATTGGAGCCGTGCTGTGTCTTTCTTAAAAAGACATCCGCTAGGACCTTTAGGTAAAAAAATCTATACAAATGCGGATGCTTTAATCTTTGTTTCAGAATCACTAAAAGAAAAAGTCTTACAGCAGATTAAAATCCGGGATGCTTTTGTGATTCCCAATCCTATCGATGGAAATATTTTTCATTATAAGGAGAAGCCAAAGCCCACCCCCATTCGTTGCTCCTTAGTGGCCATCTGGAAAAAAAGCAGTCCCAAGAGAGGAGATCTGGTTTTAGAAGCACTTCGCGGCTTGGATAAAGAAATTTCTGTTCCCTTTCACATTGACTTTGTTGGAGAAGGAGATGCTCTGGATGAGTATAAAAGGAAAGTCAAAAAATATCATCTTCCGGTCTGTTTCTGTGGTTATGAAAAAAAAGAGGCCCTCGCAGAGAGACTGCAAAAAAGTCATTTTTTATTTCACCCAACGGAATCTGAAACTTTCGGGATAGTGGTTTTTGAAGCATTAAAAACCGGAACGCCAGTGTTGGCATCGGATCTGGATGTGTTCAGGACTCACATAAATTCCGATAACGGAATGTTGGTAAAAAACAACATTGAAGCGTGGCGAAAGGCCATTGTTGCAGCCTTTAACGCTCAATATGATTATGAAAAAATAGCGGAAGACTATAAAACGCCCTTTTCGGAATCGGAAGTTGCTTTCAAAACAAAAGAAATTTACGAAAAAGCCATTGCAAAGCATAAAATCACAGATTAATGCATATCTATTCTTTGATACAGGGAAAAATCCGAATGTTTTGGTCGTATTGAAATTATTAAGAAATTGCACCGGAATGACAGGAACGAACGCCGGAAAGTAAAAATTTTAAGACATTTAAACACTACTTAACAGTAAATTATGGGAATGGTCATCAAGCAGGGATTTTATAACTCCGTATGGATGTTCCTGGGAATTGTTGTGGGTTATATAAATACCATTCTTCTGTTTCCCATTTTTTTGACGGCCGATCAATTTGGTTTAACGCGTGTTCTTTGGGCAGCCGGGACAATTTTTGCCCAGTTTACTTTGTTGGGAGGGCCTCAGGTTTTGATAAAATTCTTCACCGATTTTAAAGAAAAACAAAGAGGGAGCTTTTTCGTGCTTGTGCTGTTAATCCCTTTGCTGGGATTTTTAGTTTTTCTGCTTGCCGGTACAATATTTAAAGGTCAAATTGTCAGGTCTTATGCAACGCAAACCAGTCTTTTCGCAGACAATTTTTCTTTCATCTACATCATCACATTTTTCTTCATGTATTTTAACATGCTGGAGGCTTATCTCCGGGCTTTGTTCAAAACCACGGTAGCTGCTTTTCTGAAAAATGTGATGTTGCGGGTTTTATGGCTGGGACTGATTATTCTATACCAGCAAAAGCTGATCAACTTTGAAACCTTTATTTTTTGGTTCGTCAATGCTTACGGAATTATTTTACTGTTCCTGATCATATACGCTGTGGCGCTAAAACAACTAAAAATATCATTCAAGATGAACTTTCTGACTGCCAAACGCATTAAAATCATGGGTGAATTCGGGTTGTATGTCATTCTTGGAGGGAGTACGGCGTATCTTGCCAGCTATATTGATGTACTTATGGTAGGCGGTATGATTGGTCTCAAAAGCGTTGCTTATTATTCGGTTGCATTCTATCTTGGTGCGGTGATTTTATTGCCTTTCAACGGAACCACCAATATTTTAATTCCTATTATTTCAGAAGGTTTTGCCAAAAATAATCTCGCCAAAATTAAAGAAATCTATCAGGGAGCTTCTATAAATCTGAGCTTTGTAAGTATGCTGATCTTTCTGGGAATCTGGCTTAACGCAGATGATATTTTCAGGTTGTTGCCTCCCTCCTACGCAAGTGGGAAGTATGTTTTGCTTTTCATTGCCCTGGCAAAGCTTTTTGGAGCATCAGTAGGAGTGAATGTTTTCATATTGCAGTATTCACAGCATTTTAAAAAGCTTTTATGGTTTAATGTTGCATTCCTGGGTTTCGTAGTCATTTCCAACTATTTGTTGATTCCGCCATTGGGAATTGTCGGAGCTGCACTTGCTACATTGTTATCGCAAATATTTGTAATATCCCTTCAGGTTTTTTATATTTATAAGAAAATGAAAATGTTGCCTTTCAAGATGCGAAACCTGAAAATATTATTTCTGGGGATAGGAGTTTACCTGATTGTACAATTGATTCCGGTGCTTCCAAATATTTTTGTTGATATCGTTTTTAGGTCTTCAGTAATTATTCTACTCTATCTTCCACTTGCATTTTTCTGGAAAGTTTCCGATGAGTACACTGGTTTTGTAAAGAAATATCTTAGGCTTGCTTCTCAGCTTTTAAACAAATAACCCTATTCAAAAATCAATTTCAAAAGTTCATTTAAATCATCTTTCTGTTTTAAAGCAATTTCCTTGCTTCTTTCAACTCCCGCTGCGCTAAGTTTCTCATAAAAAATTTTGTCATTCAATAAATGCAATATTCGGTTTTCCATTTCCATAACCGAGTATGGATTGAAATAACAAGCTCCTGTTCTGCATACCTCATTAATGGCCGAAGTGGAAGCTGCCAATACAGGCGTTCCGTATTGCATCGCTTCCAAAGGTGGAATTCCAAATCCTTCCTGCAGACTGGGGTATATGAAACCGAATGCATTTGCATACGCACATTGTAATGTTTCATTTTCCACATAATCCCTAAAAATGAAGGTCTCCGGGTTTTTTACCTGGGTTATTTTGTTACTTCCCTGAACGCCCAAAACCAAAACCTTTTTATTTTTCAATAATTTTCTATCAGCCAGATGATCCAGTGCTTGTATTGCTCTGTATGAATTTTTAAACCACCGGCCAGCGCTAATGATTAAAAAGTATTCTTTAGAAACAAGCCTTAATTCTTTTAAAATCTGCTTTTCGTTGGGAATAGTATTTTGAACCCCAATTTCAGGGTAAGGGCTTGAAAGAATGTAGATTTGAGAATCTTTTAATTTAGGAAAATTTAATAATATTGAATATTTTGTGTGATTCGAAACTGTGACAATTTTGAGTTTGGGATGGTCAATAAAATTTGATATTCTCTTCTTTTGATAGTCTGAATCGTAATTAGGGAAAATAGTTGATGCTATTATTTGCTTAAACCTTTCGAACGCTGTTATACGGTACAAATACCTGGTTGCATCGTTAGGAACTTCAATAAATCTCAGATCGTGAATCACAACAATGGGAGTGGTATTTTTAGGTAATTTGGCTTCAGTATTTGTTTCGTTCCCAAAGAATACCGTATCATAAGATTTGGATGTGAGCAATTTTTCAAGCTCAGTTATATCAGAACATTTATGAAGTTCGATATGCTGTGGAATTCTTTTGATTATTGATTTGTTAGTTTCTATGTTCGGATTATAGTACGCTTCAAATGGCTTTCCGGTTTCCAGTACTTTCTTAAAGACAAACTCCGTATAGATCGAAGATCCATTCGCAATCTGTTGGGCAGGCGTTAATGCGAAAAGTAATTTTTTCATTCTCTTTTAATCGTTTATATATGCCAACAGTATCTTCTCATTCAAATCCTCCGGAGCTAAATTCAAGAATCTAAAATTATAGTCAGGGCAATAGTTTTTGAGTAACGGAGGAATTTTAAAAAAGTCCTGTCCTGTATGGTAAATACTGATTGCCAATACTGGTTTATACTTTGTTATGGTTTCTTCTGCACCGATCAGTGCCCGATATTCCCACCCTTCGATATCCATTTTGATGAGGCCAACTTCGGCATTAAATTCATTCATAAAAGAATCAAGGTTTCTGACTTCAATTTCTTCGCCATCTCCATCTGACATTAAGCTACTTCCTCCAACCGAAGAGATTGACCGTATCTTATTTTCGTTGCCCACACCATATTTTAACACCTTAATCTTGCTCTGCAATTTATTGGCATCGATTACCTTCATCAGTGTAGTGTAATTATCAAGCTCAGGTTCAAAGCACCATATCGCTTTAGGGTTGTAAGGTAATAACGATATCGCAGTGTCTCCCCAAAATGCACCGACACTTAAAAAAAGTTTGTCATTTAATGATTCAATAGATTTATAAGGCAGCTCCGAAATACCTTGCTTGTAATAGAAACAGGAAGGTTCGGGAATACTGGGGACAGTGTATTCCGTTCCATTAATTTTCCATGAATAGCTCTTTGAATTTCTTCTCTTAAACAGTTTACGTTCCGCTGACTTAATTTTTGGAACAATAGTTCCATCCTGACAAAGATCGCTGTAAAATAATCTCACATTAAAACAGGATTTTACCCTGTTCCTTACAAATCTTATAATTTCTTTCTGATCACTCTTAGAAAAGTATTCATCCAAATCGATTGAAACATTATTTTTCAAGCAATACATCAAAAAATCAATTGAAAAATAAATATGTTTCACAGGAAATTCAATCTTTCGCCTTTTCTGCAGATCATTAAAAATATAATAAACATAAAAAGGGTTCAGAGAACCGAAAATAAGTTTCCTTAACCAAAAAGGCATTCCGAACTTTAGTCTGCCTAACTTATTGTTTTGACTATTTCCCTTCCCTATTTTTATCTCATTAGTAATATCTTCGATATAGGAGCTGTCAATTATTGTCATGAGCTTAAAATCTAACCTTAAGTAATGAATGATTTAAAAGATAGACTGCAAATATAAATTTCTGCAAAACAAAGATAGAAAAGATTCATTCCGCATTCGTAGCGGTCCTAAAACAGTTTAACATACGCCTAACTCGAAATAATTCTTAGCTTTGCAGCTTATTTTTGGTATGCCGGTACATGAAACATCCAATAAAAATCTGTTTTGTAGGAAGTGGCGCTATTTCGACAGCCTTTGCCCAGGTTCTCAGCAACGGGAAAAAGCACCTTATTGAAATTGTTTCCGTTGAACCGGATGTGATCGATTCCATTAATAACGAGCACGTTAACAATAAGTATTTCCCCAGCATCATGCTGCATGAAGGAATCACCGCTACCAGGGATATTAATTCACTTCAAAGTGCTGATATTATTTTTTTCGGTATCCCTTCAACAGTAACTGTTGATTTTGTAGAGTTAAACAAAGATCTTTTTGATCCGCAGACTATTCTGGTCAACCTCGCAAAAGGTTTCGGAAGAGAAGACAGCACCATTCCGGAATGCATCGAAAAAATTCTCCCAAATCCTATTGTCAGTTTTAAGGGGCCCTCATTTGCACGGGAAATTATCAATCAGGTACCTACAGGCATGACGGTTGCTACCAAAAGCTCAAAATATTTTGATGTTTTTAAGGAGCTGTTTGAAGGAACATCCATTTATCTTGACTTTACCAATGACATCATTGGCACGGAATTATCAAGCATTTTAAAGAATGTTTATGCCATCATCATCGGGATTGTTGATGCCCATTACAATTCACCCAATTTGCGTTCGCTGGTACTTACGCGCAGCATCAACGAGATGCGTTACTTGCTTTCGCGATTTGGCGGTAAGGAAAGAACGGTCTTCAATTATTGCGGTTTTGGCGATTTCAGCCTGACGGCGTTGAATGACATGAGCCGGAACAGGACGCTGGGCCTTCTGATCGGGAAAGGTTTTTTCACCGATTACATTTCGGAGAAAGTCGTTCTCGAAGGGAAGATTGCTACCAATACTTTTGTAGATAAAATTGCGCGAAAGAGAAATATCAGGACTCAGGAACTCATGCTGAAAGAGCTTTACCAGGTTTTCAATGATAAAAACTACGACATCACAAATTTCGTAAACCGTTTGCTGGCAGCCAGTCCCATTAAAGAAGATCTATTTACCTGGTTCTGATTACGTCATTTTATCCAAAACCACAGCCATTTTTGAAGTCAGATTTTTACGTTCAAATTGTTGAACGTCTTTGCACTTTGTTATTTCCTTTCCTGAAGAAAATTCATTAAAAAGCCTTAGAATTTCCTGCTTTAAGCTTTCCGTTTCTGAAAAGTCAAAAACAGAGCCGCATTTTGTTTGACGAATAATCTCCGCAGCATCGCCATCAGGCGGGCCAATGCAAACAATCGGGCGTCCTGAAGCCAGGTATTCAAAAAGCTTTCCCGTAAGGATAAGCTTGGCATTGGGCGTATTGTTTATCAAAAGTATAAGAACAGATGCTTTGAGCTGTTCGGCAATTACTTCCTGATGTGGCATATAATCTACACGTTTCAGATAAGACTCCATCCCATGTTTTTTCAAAGACGCCACCGCATCTATGTCAATCTTTCCTACATTCTTGATTTTCAATTTATTTGCAAAATTCAGATTTTCTAGAGTCAATTCTTTTAAGGCTTTCCAGAGATTCTCTGCATTTCTGGTTCTGGTTAAAGAACCAATGTGTGCCAATGTGAAATGGGTTCGGCCCACTTCCACTTTTTGAGTTGGCAATGTATCTTCTTCATCAAACCCATTAGGAATCACTTCATATTCCCTGTTTACGATTTCCAGAAACTCTCGTTTCATTCCAGGGCTCACTACCGTCACAGCATCGGCCTGTTCCAAAACCATTTTCTCAAGCTGATGATGAAGTTTGTCGGCTCTCTGTCCAAGCTTCAGGGCCTGATAATAGTCAATATTGGTCCATGGATCTCTGAAATCGGCAAGCCAGGGAATTGCCAGTTTTTCTTTTAAATGAAGCCCAATAAGATGAGCGCTGTGAGGCGGGCCTGTAGTGACAACGGCATCCACTTTATAACGGGTTAAAAAATCAGATAAAAATTTTACAGAAGGCTTGATCCAGTACTTCCTCGCATCAGGGATAAACATATTCCCGCGAATCCAGATTGCTATATCTTCAAAAAAATGGAACTTCCCTTTTTTTTCAGTGAGAAAAGCGGTTTGTATTTTGTCTTCTTTCTTTCTCCCTGTAAACTGCTTGTAAAACGTATAAGGTTCCCAGATTTTATTACGGACAACCCACAAGTCTTTGGGAACTTCTTCCAGAAGAGACAAATCTTCTGATGGAATTTCCGGATTAGACGGTGTAAAAACAATGGGTTCCCAGTTGAAACGTTTCAGATATTTGACAAATTTCAACCACCGTTGCACCCCGCCACCACCGCTAGGAGGCCAGTAATAAGTTATGATCAGTACTTTTTTCAAAGCAGCATTCCTTTACTCTTTAGTTTTCAGAAAACGCCCTACTTCCATCACGATAAAATAAGCAAGAAGCAGCAGTAATATGGTAGAAAAGATGAATGAAACCGTTTCCCCGATGCTCCATACCTTAGGCTGAAATTTAAACTCTATCTTGTGGACCCCAGCTGGAACTACCATGGCACGAAGCGCATAATCGGCACGGAAATAAGGAACTTTATTCCCATCCAAATAAACATTCCATCCCTTTGGGTAATAAATTTCAGAGAAAACAACCAACTGTTGAGTTTTCGAGTGAAAATCGTATTTCAGATCATTAGGTTCATAGGACATAAGATTGATCTGCGCCGAAGCATCCACTGGGAACTTCTTTCCAAGTAACTGATTGGAAAACTCACGGTCAACCACTGCCACAGAACGCAAATCAGTATTTCCCAACGCCGCAATAGACGAATCTGCATCTTTTTCGAGTTTAAAATCATTTACCAGCCATGCATTTCCAAAAGCATGCGAATTGTAAATAGGTTCTGCATCCGGGTTATAGATTAGATATTTAGTGTTCAGCATATTCAACACCTGCTGTTTTACCAATGCAGAGTCTATTGATGCTAATGTCGGTTTCTCCGAAAGCACTTTTCTCATGTTCCCTATCTCAGTATGAAGATAAGCATCAATCAAATCCTGATAACGCTGCAATTTGGCACCATGATAACCGCCTATAGATTCGTGAAAATAGGAAGTACTGGCATCGTTGAAGATATTTTTGGTAAGGTCTACAACCCTATAATCCAACGATTTATCTTTGAAAATATCTTGATCAGCAGTTGTTTTCTTAAAAGGGACTTCTGCCTTATGTGCCATCTCAAAATTAGAATCGTTCAAATACCGTTGGTCAATACCAGTCATATCTATTAATACCAGTAATCCAATCGTGATCAGGAACCCGCTTTTTTTCAGTTTTCCTTTGGCAAAGGCATAAAGTGCCACCGCGGCTATAACGATGAAGAAAAGGCTTCTCAATACATCATGCCTGAAAATAACAACTCTGACGTTTTGCAAACTGTTCATAAATGCCGTTACCTGAGCTGGATTATTATTGATTTTCAACACATTGAACTGATGAACCTCATATTGGCTAAAGAAGGAGAAGAAGGAGGTTGGAAAAGCATAGAAAAGCAAGCTTATTCCTGCTGTCAGCCCCAAGGCGATATAGAAAATTTTCATTTTCTTCAACAGTAACTTCGGGTTTTTCAGAATCTTATTCAAAGCCAAAACGCCAATCAAAGGGATGGTAAGTTCTACGATGACAAGGATCATGGAAACTGCGCGGAATTTGTTATACCCCGGCACATAATCGATAAAGAAGTTTGTCAGCCCCATGAAGTTCTTGCCCCAGGACAAGACAATTGCCAGTACCGTTGCCGCGAAAAGAGCCCATTTCATTCGATCCTCAAGCAGGAACATGCCAAGGACAAAAAAGAAAACCATGATTGCTCCGACATACACAGGCCCTGCTGTTCCAGGTTGGTCGCCCCAGTAAGAATTTTGTTGGGCAATGATCCGTCGAAAGCGGGGGTTTACATTATCCATGGCACTGTTGTCCTGGCCAATATAGCCAGATGCCCCACCTTTAATATCTGGAATCATCAGCGACCATGTCTCGCCGATTCCATAGCTCCAGGCAGTGATATAATCACGGTCAAGGCCACCTGATTTATTCTCTTTTTCAGCTGTCAGCACGGGTTTGCCGCGCATAGTGTATTTCGAATACTGATAAGTTCCCCAAAGGCTTGTGATGTTTGTTAAAATGGCAAAGATTGCAGCCAGAATTAAAACCCCGGAAGCTTTTGCAAACCGCGACAATTGTTTTTCCCTGACGGCTTCAATAAAGGAAAAGATTCCATAAACTAAAACAAGGATCAAAAGATAATAGGTTATTTGAAGGTGTCCCGCCAGAATTTCAAGTGCCAGGGCTATGGAAGTGAGTAAGCCGCCTTTCCAGAATTTCCCTCGCATAGTCAAAATAATTCCCGCTAGTACGGGTGCCATATAGCCAATTGCATGTGCTTTTGAAGTGTGGCCTACCCCAAGAATTATAAAAAAGTAGGACGACATAGCAAAGGCAATAGCTCCCACAATACTTAGCCACGGATCAACATCCAAAACCAATAGCAAAATGAAAAAACCCAAAAAATAAAGGAAAACCAAATCGTCAGGCCGTGGAAGCCCCAGCTGGATGATCCGGTCCAACTTTGACATCTGGTTCCCTACATATTCCACGGAAATCTGCCAGGCAGGCATACCGCCAAACATAGAGTTGGTCCATAAAGGTTCCTGCCCTGTATTTGCCCGGAAATTGTTAATCTCTTTTGACATACCCAAATACATAGCAATATCATGCTGTTTCAGCATCTTACCCTCAAATACAGGTGAAAAATAGATCATTGTAATGGTCAGAAAAACAGCCAATGCCACAATGTAGGGAACGGGCTTTTTCAGTAGGTTTTTATTCATCTTTATTATCTTGGTCGGGTTCTAATTCCTCAAAATCGACATATTCGCCAAAAGAGGTATCGTCTTTTTTCCTGTTTTCGCTTTTACCTTTTTTAATATTTATTTCGTCTTCCTTTTTACTGTTTCCCGGACGATTAAAATTATCAAAGTTTTTTTGTTGTTTGTTAATGAAACGCATGATCAGCCACGGCAACACATATCTGATTATCAGTTTTGTTCCATACCAGATTACCAATAATACAATAACAAATCTAAGAAATTCAATCATTATTAAAATTTTACACTGCGAAATTATTGAAATTATCCGTAAGAAGGCATTTCAGAGCTGGGTGTAAATCACAATTTATCGTGTTCGAACACCTAAAAATTCTTAAAAAACCAAATAGTACAGGCTTATTGACCAAATCATTTGCCTGCGAAATCTTGACACTGGCAAATAAGCTGTAAATAACTTACTTTTTAGAATAACTGGAAGCAGTATCAGTTATTGTCAGAATGAAACCCCGACCACAAAATAAACTTTTCCAGCCTGAGGATTGGTAATCAATGATGTAGCAATAGGAAGCGAATATTTATTCGTTATGGGAATGCTTTTTTTGACTGTAATTCCCAGGTTTACGACTCCAAAATTGTTACCATAAAAACCCTGTTCCCCCACAAAACCTGTGGCAGAGTCAGCCTTTCTGGGGCTGGTACAGTTAAAACCCATAAAAGGATTCAGCGAAACATCTTCTACCTGGAAAGCATATCCCAACTCAACATACGTCGAATATTGAATTCCTGTTTTCTGATTAAAATTTGAGCTTTGTGGATTACTTTCAATCTTTGCAGCATCTCCACCATAGAAATTCGTGGCGATCATGACCGTAAAAGGAAATCCTTTAACCCCGTTAAAAGTCAGGTTTCCTTCAAAAATGTGTCCGGTAGCATTTTTCCTGTACTGAAAATAGTTATAGTTGCCCCATTCAACAGGAAAAAAGTAATCGGTCAATGTAACAGTAAACATGCTCTTCCAAAAAGTCTGGCTCATAAACAAGTCCAATTCCTGAGAAATATTTTGTCCCCCAGTAGAAAAAGCTCCCCAGGCTCCTAGTTGAAACCCACTATTGCTTAAAATCAAAGATGGTTGAATACTTGGGGTGTTGCCACCAAATTCCGAACCTCTCCAAATATAGCGGCTCATCAGATCTACTCCAAAATCAATAGATGTCTTTCCTTTTTTCGTTGAAGAAGATGGATTTTCTGCAAAAACATTGTTACTTAACGCAACAATACAAGTCAGCAATACGACAAAATAAAATTTTCTCATAATAAAAATGTGTTTGTTATTAATACTATTGGCTTGCTGACAAAACTTAAATAGAATCTAGTGCAAAAAAAAGAAATTATTTCTTCAAAAAAAAGCCTGAAATACAAAAGGTTCAATTTTTTAAAGAAAAATATTTTTCGGCTCATCAAACGAACTTAATTTTTTCCCGGTCCTTCACGGTGGCTTCATTATTATTACATCAAAAGCTCAGAACGTAATTTATCTCATTTTCAACCTCTTGTACTTATAAAGCCATGACGGCACAAGGAAACTATATGAGTTCCCGCTAACAGGAAACTCTTGTCAGTACCATTCATTACCTGATCCGGCAAACGATACAGATTTAAGTTATAAAGCGGGAAGCTGGGCAGGAGTTCCTCAATAGAAAATAATTATTAAAAAAAATCATTCCTGTAATAAATTGTATATCTTTGCTTAAGATTAATTCTCTCATTCCAGTTCTTGAGAAATTAAGCAACGGATAGACAATTAATCAACATTTTGTTTCATTTTATATTTTAACGATCATGTCAAAAAAATTATTCGTTGGGAACATTGCATGGAATGCTACTGAAGACGACCTTCATTCCATCTTTTCTCAACAAGGAGAAGTAGAAGATTTAATTATCTTAAAAGACAAATTTACAAATCGCCCAAAGGGATTTGGTTTTGTAACTTTCACCAACGCTGCTGATGCCGATAAAGCAATCGCTGAATTGAACGGATACAATTTAGACGGCAGAAACCTAGTTGTTAATGAGGCCAGACCTCCCAAAAGGGACCGGTATTAAGATTTAGGCTTTGTAACCGATTAAAAGGCTTTTTCAAATCTTTGAAAGAGCCTTTTTTTTGCCTTGCTATTAGGTTTCGTTAACCTGAAATGAACTGTGCTTACATCCTTATTCGATAAGAGAATTTTACCAGAAAAACATTTGTTAATGTTGTTTTGCCCAGATCAGAAATATTATTCTTAAAGTTAAAAGAACCGACAGAATTTGAATTGTCACCACTCTGTGCCCACACAAGAAAGAGCGTCGATCCGGGAACAAACTCCCAGCGCAATACCATATTGGATCGGAACTCCACGACACTGAAATCAGGGTTATCCAAAGTAATGGTTGATCCGGGATTTTCCGGATCGTGGATCAAATACTGATTGTTGGCTGCATCGTACTGTATCTGATTACCAGTATATTTATAAAACTGACTTTCAAAATTTTTCTGATTGGGATGCTGAACCTTTTTATAGCCGTAATACCTAGCAGAAAACAAAAAAGGTTGCCCCCAATACTCAAGGCTTAAATCAGGGGTAAAGGACAAACTAACACGGATGTCAGCTGATATCTGTTTTTGCTCAATACTGGAAACGATATAGGTGTCCTTGTTGTTAATCTCTTCATTGGTTACATAAATCAATCCATTGTGCGATTGGTAGACAGTCGGGGTCAGAGATAAATTTAGAAAGCCTAATGGTTGATAATGGAGTCTGAAACTCAAAGAAGTTGAATTCCCTTCATGCTGTTTATAAACGTGATTGTTAAGCGACAAACTGATGAATACTTTTTTTCGAGAATCCGTAGAAAAACCAATATAATAATTCCATTCTCCAGGTTTCAAAATCGCAGGGCCTCCTCTCAATTCACTCCAATCAAGATTATACCCACCGCGAGTCACGCTGAAATTGGCATACCAATAATTCTTAAACTGCCCCCAGCTGGAAAGGTTTTGTCCTGACTGAGTATGTGCTCCTGAAAAATTCCATGTCGACCACTGGCTAACATTGAAACCAATATTCCTGAAAATACTAAACGGTTCCCATATATCATATTCAAGCCAGTTTGTCTCCTGAATTACATCAGTAGACCTTAAATATCCCTGATCGTTTAGTGCCAGTCCGGGGCTTTCCATATAAGCCTGAACACCATAGCGCCAATGCCCTTTTGCGATTTTTGAAAATTCCACACTGGCTGAAGTACCTTGAAGCATTCTTGTTGTAGAATCTACCCGGTGTGAACTGCCAGGGCGCTGAAAATAGCGCTGTGGATTCATCTGCAAATCAGTAATGGCTTTTGTTCCACCTACTACAGAACTTGCCAGAACTTTTGCAGAAAGCCGGAAAGTATGGTCCTCCCAATAATTCCTAAAATCAATTCCTCCTGTATATGCAGCAGTGGGCAAAAACATCAAAGACGAATCGCGAATGAAACGGTTGGTAGCAGAAAACATACCGCCCAAAATAGTATTCCCGTTTTTAAAATCCTTTTCTAAGCGGCTGTTGAAGTAATTTGTCAACGGTTCAACTGCAACTTTCGATCTCTTGCCCAGGCTGTCAAGACTGGCAGTTTCTTTACTTCCTAAAGCTTCCATAACTCCAATAGACCAACCGTTCTGGGTTTTCCCGGAAAGTTTAAAGGCTCCCAATATCTTGGTCGTATTAGGCATTTTAACATATTCGTTAGCAGCTAAATCAGGATAATACTGTGGCGGCCTACCGATGCGCCTTGAATAAAACAGATTTTCCTGGCTGTTGTCATTCCCAGCGATCAATGGGAAATTAAAGATGCTGCTACCTTCCACAAAAAAAGGCCTTAGTTCCCTAAAATAGGATTCGAAAGCTGTAAGATTTACCTGTGATGGATCAGCTTCGACTTCACCAAAGTCTGGATTTATGGTAAAATTCAAGGTGAGATCATTGGTAACAGCAATAGTTCCATCCAACCCCGCAGAAAATGTACCACTTTTTCCCGTTGCAAACGGATCCCCTTCTATCTTTGGGGCAGTAACCAATTTGCTCATAATGTATGGCGTTAAAGACACTTCCCTTTTAGGTTTTATATTTTTGATTCCCGTAAGAAGTCCGTAACTGCTTTCAAAACCCGGAGCATCTTTAGATATAGGTTGCCAGAAATCCTTTTCCTGTTTTCTGAAGATATAACGGACGACCTCTAAGCCCCATGTCATATTGGGTCTGTTGGCAAACCGTAATTGTGACAAGGGAATCCTCATTTCAGCCATCCAGCCTTTACTATCCTTGGAAGTCTTGACATACCAGACTGGATTCCATGTATCGTCAATATTTCCGTTATCATTTGAGAACTTACCATCCAGCTTCACCCCGGCGGCGCTCACAAGAAAACCAAATGCAGTTCTCTTATCAAAATAACTGTCTATTGAAACTCCGGCCCAATCGCCGTCAATATTATCCCTTCTTGTAAGCCTCTGTACAATTTTCTCAGGTTCAGTATCATAACATCGAATAGCTACATAAAGGTTATTATTATCATATAAAATTTTGAAATCTGTTTCCTGCGATGGTTTTTTCCCGTTACTAGGATCAAATTGAAGAAAATGATCACCCCACTTTGCTTCAGCCCATGCTTTATCATTAAGTTTACCGTCTATCACCGGGGCTTTTCCAACAACCCTTTCAGCAACATAATTTCTTATTTTTACCTTAGATTTTTTTTGCGCTTTTAATGTGACAGAACCCATCATCAGTCCCAAAAACAATGCAGCAGAAATTTTATATCTAGAAATCATATTTCTTTATAATTTTTTATTAATGCCAAAAATAGAAAGTCAACCATTTCCAAAAAAGAAATAATCGGCGACCAGATGTTTTTTGTCGGTGAACTGGGATTAAAGCCAAAACACCTCTTTAAACACATTATCTATGACGAAATATGCAGGGTTTTGTTACGGATCAATAAAAGCCATTATAACAGGGATGTTGGAATCCGTCGCAATTGATAAAACCCTTTTCTCCATCTTTCGACCAAAACCCGCGTTCCTTCAGGCGTAATCACAAGGAAAAAGGATTCATTGCGTTCGTACATTTGTTTTATTTGAAGCAGAAGGCCTGTCGTTTTGGAATATTTTACGGGAACACCTCCCAGATTTCTCAAGAGACAGCCTAAAGGCCCAACAAAATATTTTGAATTAATCAGAAATTTACGTCGATTCACAGCACCCAAAAAGCCAGTCTTCCCGAAACAAAATTCCACATCGATGTGTGAGGAGCTACTATTATCACTACTTTCCTGATTTCGAAAGGTACTTCCCCGGAAATTTCCCAGCCAAGTATTCTGACCAGTATTAATCTTGCAATGTTTCTCATCTTAAACAGTTCAATAAAAAACAAAGAGTAAAATTCTTCTATTTCTAAATTAAAATGTTGATTTTCAGGTTAAATTAAATCTCTCAGGGTATTTAGCTTTCACACCTCTGTAAAATGCCTCAATTTTTTTTAAATCTTTATCATAATCACCCGTAGGATATAAAACTTCTCCAAACCGACCAATTTTATGTTTATAATCGAGGGAAGATAGCAAAATTGGAACCTGAGCTTTAAGTGCTACGAAATAAAACCCCTTTTTCCATTTTATTGATAAAGAACGAGTTCCTTCTGGGGTAATGGCTAATCGCATTATATCCTGATGTTCAAATAAATTTGCCAGAGCCTCTACTTTGTTCGAAGTCCCCTTGCGGTCAATCGGGATTCCTCCAAGCGCTTTTAAAAATGGGCCAACAGGCCAAAAAAACAATTCCTTTTTTATTATCAAGTTTATCTTTATGCCCATTGAAGCTACACTAAGCATACCGAAGAGATAATCCCAATTTGAAGTATGAGGGGCCTCAATTAGAATCATTTTTTTGATATCGGCTGGGATTTTTCCCACAGTCTTCCACCCCAGTAAATTCAGGAGATATTTTGAGATCTTTTCCATGTCGCAAATTTAACCATTTTGAATATAATCCCTATTGGAGCTCCAGTCTCTCTCTAAAACAAAAATGGTTTCAGGATACAACGTATCCTGAAACCATTGAAATATTTATAAAGGTTTTTTACTATTACCAAATATAAGCTCTATCCTTTGGAGCAATATAAAGTTTGTCACCTGGTTTGATGTTAAAGTCTTTGTTAAACGAATCCAGATTGAATGGCGGGATGTTCACCCTTGCTTCTCCCGGGCTGTGCACATCAGTTTTGAGTCTCTGAGCCAATTCCTTAGGACGGATGCTTTGTCTCCAGACCTGTGCATAGGACAAAAAGAATCGCTGGTCGGCAGTGAATCCGTCAATTGGTTTAGGAGTTTTTCCGTTCAGTGTGTTCAAATAAGCGTCATGAGCAATATTAAGACCACCAAGGTCTGCAATATTTTCTCCCATGGTAACCTGACCATTCACATGCAATGAATCAAGCAGCGTATAGTGATCAAACAATTCAGCCAGTTTCTCGGTTTTTGCCTTGAAACGTTTAATATCTTCTTTGGTCCACCAGTTGTTCATGTTCCCTTCCTTGTCATATTTTCTTCCCTGATCGTCAAAACCGTGTGTCATTTCGTGACCGATTACCACACCAATCGCGCCATAATTAACAGCATCATCGGCATCTTTATTGAAGAAAGGGGGTTGTAAAATCCCAGCCGGGAAAACAATCTCGTTATTGGATGGATTGTAATAAGCATTTACTGTTTGAGGAGTCATGCCCCATTCGGTTTTATCAACCGGTTTTCCAACTTTATTCAGGTTAAATTCAAATGCAAATCTGGTTGCATTCATAACATTCTGAAAATAGTTATCTGGAACGATTTTCAATTTGGAATAATCTCTCCATTTATCCGGGTAACCAATTTTAACGGTAATGGCTGCAAGTTTTTCGAGCGCTTTTTTCTTGGTAGCTTCGCTCATCCAGTCAAGTTTTTTGATCCTACCGGCAAAAGCAGTACGCAGATTCTGAACCAGCTTGACCATACGTTCTTTTGATTCTGGCGGAAAATATTTAGCAACATATAACTGCCCCAGGGCCATTCCCATTCCAGAAGAAGTTGTTCCTAATACTCTTTTCCATCTCGGTCTCATTTCGAGTTGTCCCGACATGATCTTTCCGTAGAAATTGAAATTTTCCTGCACGAAAGGATGGCTCAGGAACGGGGCAGCATCACTGAGAAGTTTCCACTGGAGATAAGCTTTCCACTGGCTAAGTGAAGTCTTTTTCATGATCTTGCTCAAGCCTTTGAAAAAGCGAAGCTGACTCACATTGATTTCACCGGGGTTCTTTAGACCGAGATTGGTAAAATAAGCTTTCCAGTTCATTGCGGGAGAAACTTTCTGCAACTCGGGAAGAGGCATTTTGTTGTAGTTGTTTTCCGGCACCCTGCGTTCGAGACGTGTGAAAGAAGTTTTTGCCAATTCACTTTCCAGATCAAAAGCTTCTTTTGCTTTTTGGGCTGCTACTTTTTCGTTATTACCATAAATAACAAACATCTTAGCAATGTGATCCACATATTCACTTCTCAGTTTTTTTGAAGCTGGGTCATTTTTCGTATAATAAGCAACATCTGGCAATCCCAAACCACCCTGATGCAGGTTGGCTATATCCATTTTACTGTCTTTTTCGTCAGCCCCGGCATAGAAATAAAACAAAGGATGAACCCCGGTGGTATGCATAAAAGCGATCTCTTTCTGAACACCTTTCAGACTTTTCAGATTCTGAATGGCTGTCATTTCAGCTTCGATTGGTTTTACGCCTAATTTTTCGACTTCGACAGTGTCCATCCCACTGTTAAAGAAATCGCGGATCTTTTGTTTGTTACTTCCTTCAGGAGCATCTTTAGATTTCGCGATCTCATCGATCAGGCTTTTCAGCTCCTTCTGATTGTTTTCATATAAAACCGTGAAAGAACCATATTGGCTGTACTGTGGTGGAACAGGATTATTCTTAATCCATCCACCATTCGCATATTCAAAAAAGTCATTGCCCGGCAGCACATTCTTGTCCATATTAACCGGATTAATAGCATCCTTCATACTGGTCTGTTTTTTTGTTTTAGCGTGCTGATTGCACGAACTAACAGTCGCAACAATCGCCAGCACGATCATAATAGATAAATATTTTTTCATGTTTTTGGTTTTAAGTGGACAGCAAATATAGGGAAAAATGAATTCGAAAAGGCTTCCTTATTGAGAACTCAATAAACTACCCCGAGGCAGAGCCATCGAGTATTAAAAGGAGTTTGCTTTGCAAACATTATTGTTTCCGACCCAGAGGGTCGG
>CAZPPK010000015.1:0-30381 GCA_964588415.1 uncultured Lentimicrobiaceae bacterium | reverse complement strand
CGAAAGCTTTCGGGAGATGAAGCGATCTCATAATTAAAGTAGTTTTGGGACTTCGAAAAGATTTGTGGCTAAAAAATCGGTTAGAAAGACAAAGCGAAAAACCCTAATTTTGTGCCATGAGAATTGATATTATCACATTGTTTCCCGAAATGTTTGAAGGGCCGTTCAATCACTCCATCATACAACGCGCTAAGAACAAAGGGTTGGCGGAGATTGTACTTCACCAGTTGCGGGATTACGGCCTGGGAAAACACAAACAGGTGGACAATTATGCTTTTTCCGGTGGTGCCGGAATGGTGATGATGATCAAGCCTGTGGCAGCGATGATCGAAAAGTTAAAAAGCGAACGGGATTACGATGAGATCATTTACACCAGCCCAGACGGCGCATTGTTCGATCAGCCCATGGCAAACACGTATTCCACTTATCAAAACCTGATGATCCTTTGCGGGCATTACAAAGGCATTGACGAACGCATCCGCGAACATTACATTACAAAGGAAATTTCCGTTGGAAATTATGTTTTATCCGGCGGCGAACTACCTGCTGCCGTGATTACTGACAGCATCATTCGCCTGATCCCGGGTGTGTTGGGAAACGAAGTTTCCGCGTTAAGCGATTCTTTTCAAAACCAGCTTATCTCTCCCCCGGTTTATACACGTCCCAGAAATTTCAAGGGTTGGGAAGTTCCGGAAATACTGCTTTCTGGAAATGAAAAACTGATCGAAGAATGGAAACATGAGCAGTCGCTGATACGGACAAAAGAAAGAAGACCTGATTTACTACAAGAATGAGAAACGTATAAAGATTGGATAAAATGCATGGTTTCAGGAAAAACTTTTTGACAACACAAAGTGAATAAATTAAGCCAGAATTTTAGTTCAAATAATTTGCATTTAAAGAAATAGCAGTATATTTGCACTCATTTTTGAAATTATCACTACAAAGCATAATAAGATGAGCAAACAGGCATTAATACAGATGATAGAAGACAGCGTGGCGATCAAAGAATTCCCGAAATTCAAAGCCGGAGACACCATCACCGTTACATATAAGATCATTGAAGGAAGCAAGGAAAGGCTTCAGAAATTCAGAGGTGTTGTTATTCAGCGCGCCGGTAGCAGTCCTACTGCTACTTTTACTGTTCGTAAAATTTCCGGTAATATTGGTGTTGAAAGAATTTTCCCCGATGCATCACCTTTCATTGAAGAAATTGAAGTGAATAAAGTGGGCGTAGTTCGCCGGGCAAGAATTTTTTACTTCAGAAATCTTCGTGGTAAAAAAGCCAGAATCAAAGAAAAAAGACGTTAATCTTAAAAGATTAGAACAAAAAACTCCGGTTCAGTCGAGCCGGAGTTTTTTTTGTGGCTTGTTATTTCTGTTGACTACCTGATACCCTGTTTAGAGCCCAGAAAAACTGAGAAAGTCACGGAACCACGCTGTCATATCGACCGCAGGGAGATATCCCCTCAGCAAGAACCTGTTTCCAATGAGATTCCTCCTCTCTCGCCTGAGGCGGATCATCGGAATGACAACTTCTTTCTTTGGGTCCGCGTGGCCTACACGCTGGTCGGGATTTGCAATCCCGACCCTATAAGCTAAAGGATTTAAAATCCTGTCTTCCAAACATTCGGATTGCAAATCCGAATGAGCAAAGAGGCTTGCATCTTTACGATTTCATCCTTTGCCGCACCACCTCATAAATCAAAACCCCGGCAGCAACGGAAACATTCAGCGATTCAATCTCGCCGAACATCGGTATTTTTACCTTCACATCCGTCAGTTTCAGGTAAGCATCGGATATTCCTTCACCTTCGGAGCCCATGACCAGCGCCATCGGTCCGGAAAGGTTTTCTTCAAAATAAAGTTTTTCAGCTTTTTCAGTCACGGCAACCAGTTTTAACCCGCTGTTTTTTAGAAATATCAACGCATCTTTCAAGTTGTGTTCGCGGCAAATGGGGACTTTAAAAATAGCGCCGGCGGAAGATTTAATCGTTCCTGAATTCAATTGTGCGGACCCTTTGGAAGGCATCAGAACGGCATCCACGCCTGCACTTTCGGCCGTACGCAGCAAAGCCCCGAAATTTCTCACATCGGTAACGCGATCCAAAACCAGTATGAACGGCTCTTTCCCCTGTTCATATAATGTAGGCAGTAATTGCTCAATATAATGAAATTGCACCGGAGCAATGGCTGCCACCACACCCTGATGGTTTTTGCGGGTGATACGGTTTAATTTTTCTAACGGAACCGTCTGAAACGGGATTATCCTTTCTTTCAGCAAAACAATCAATTCTTTCAACGCCGGGCTTCCTGCTCCTTTTTGAAGAAAAACTTTCTCCACTTCTTTTCCCGAGCGGATGGCCTCCATCAGCGGCCTAATCCCGTAAACGAATTCCTGTGTATCTTTTTCCTGATTAACCATATTAACTTTCCAGATATTTCGGGTCAATGCTCTTGGTAGCCTTGGCGCCCATTTCTTTTAATTTTTCCACCTGTCCCAACAAATTTCCGCGCCCCGAAGAAAGTTTTTTATGTGCTTCCATGTATGATTCCTGAGCCTTATCCAGATTAGTCCCAATCCTTTCCAGGTCTTTTAAAAATCCTTCAAATTTGTCGTAGAGCCTCCCTCCTTGTCTGGCAATTTCCAGCGCATTTTGCGTTTGACGTTCATGACGCCAGATAGAAGCTACGGTCCGCAGGGTTGCCAACAGCGTGGTTGGGCTGACGATGATAATTCTTTTTTCCCAGGCATCGGTAAACAGATCGGGTTCGGACTGAACAGCAAGGGCAAAAGCCGGCTCAACAGGCAAAAACATCAACACAAAATCCGGTGAATTTAATCCCTTCAGCTGATCGTAATTTTTGTCGCTTAATTCTTTGATGTGATTTTTTAAGGAAAGCAAATGTTGTTTGAGCGCTACATCTCTTTTACTTTCTTCTTCAGCAGAAATATATTGCTGAAAAGCAGTCAGGGAAACCTTGGAATCAATGATCAAATGCTTGTCTTCAGGCAATTTTATCATCACATCGGGACGGTAGGTTTTGCCATCTTCACCTGAAGCAGTAAACTGCAAAAAATACTCTTCATCTTTGATAAGTCCCGACCTTTCAAGGATACGTTCCAGCACTACTTCACCCCAGTTCCCTTGTTTTTTACTATCTGATTTCAAGGCTTTTGTAAGGTTTCCAGCTTCTTCGCCCAATTTCATATTCATCTCCTGAAGCCGTTTCAGTTCTTCTTTTAAAACCGTCTGATCAATTTTTCCTTTTTGATAAGTGTCTTCCACTTTCTTTTCAAAATCAGTGATTTTTTCCTTCAATGGATTAAGGATGTCACTCATCTGTTTCTGCGACGACTCGCTGAATTCCTTCGTATTTTGCTTTAAGATGGCATTGGCAAGATTTTGAAATTCTATTTTAAACCTTTCCTGCAATTGCTCCAAATCTTTTCGGCCATTAGCCAGCTTCTCTTCCAAATGCCTTGCTTCAGTCTGCAGAGTTGTATTTTGATTTTGGAGCTTTTGTTTTTCTTCTTCCGACAGTGTCCATTTTTTCTCCAGGTTGTCTTTTTCCGTAACAGTATTCTGAAGTCTTTCGTTCAGCACGGCAATCCGGCTTTCAAAAGCAGCATCCTTTTCCACGGCATCACGCTCCGTCTCAGATTCTAACCGGGCAGAAAGCGCCTTTCCCTTTTGCTTAAAGTACAAAAACGCAAAGATGCTCCCTACCAGAAGACCGGCTATCAAATAGAGTAATTCCATAATTTATTTTTGAGTAAAAATAGCGTTTTTTTCCTGCTTTCAGGGACAGGTTGCCCGAGAATAATTTGCGTATTTTTGAATTTCAAATTATCAAACCCTAAATCTACTATTATGAAAAGGATTTCGCTTATAATTTTAATACTCTTCTGGACATCAATCGGGCTGCAGTGCCAAACCAAAACAGACAGCACCAAGCTCTGGAAGATCAAGGGAAAGGTCAGTTTAAATTTTAATGAGAATTATTTCTCCAACTGGGCGGCCGGTGGTGAAAATGCTTATGGCGTGATTGGCAAATATGTCATGGGCGTCAATTTCCATAAGGACAACAAATTCTGGACAAACTCCTTTAAGCTTACCCTGGGATATTCCCTGATCGGTAATTCTAAACCTATGAAAACTGATGACCAGATACAGATTTATTCCACTTACAAAGTAAAGTGGAGCAAGCAATGGCTGTTTTCTCTGCTCGGGAGTATCGAAACCCAGTTTGCAAATGGCTATAATTACGCCGTCGATTCCAGTATATCCATTTCCGGTTTCCTGGCTCCGGTAGCCATCTATTTGGGCCCGGGGTTAGAATACAAACCCAATAAATTTCTGGAAATCAACTTCTCTCCGGTAACGTCACGATTGGTTTATGTTGGTAACCAAAGGCTGGCAGATGCTGGGTCATTTGGATTGAAACCAGCAGTCAGGGATTCTTCCGGCAATATCGGTCCACGTTTACAGTTCAAGCAACTGTTGATGGTTGGAATTGGTTATACTTTTTAATGTAATGATTAGTAATTTTTTATGAAGAAATTAGGACTCCTTTCCGATACGCATGGTTCCATCCCCGCAAGGGCAAAAGATTTCTTTGCAGATTGTGATGAGATTTGGCATGCCGGAGATATCGGTACTGATGAAGTAGCAGACAAACTTGAAGCCATGAAACCGTTGCGTGCCGTATACGGAAACATTGACAGTATGCCGCTTCGGAAAGATTTTCCCGAATATGCCATTTTTAAAATTGAAGACATGCTGGTTTTGATGATGCATATTGGCGGATATCCGGGTCATTACAGTCCTAAGGCAAGAGTTTTGATACAACAATTCAAGCCAGGATTATTCATCTCGGGGCATTCACACATTCTGAAAGTGATCTATGATAAAAAGAACCGGCTTTTACATATAAATCCTGGCGCTGCAGGCAGTTCAGGCTTTCATACAAAAATCACACTGATGCGATTTAGCATCAACAAAGACCGTATTGAAGATTTGGAAATTCTTGAAATAGACAGGAAAAAAGAGATTTAACAGTGTTAGCGTAATCTGTCCGCGCTGCGCACGAGTTTTTCATCATGAAACACTGCGAAATATGCCAGCACAAGGAAAATAAGCGCTATCAAAGGCATGAAAATACCAACTTTGTAACTGGCAACCCCGCCTGATGTCTTTTCCAGGGTATCGACATAAAAGAAGAAAAACAAGCCAATAAACAGTACTTCCACCAGAATATTCAACTTGATAATGTGCATCTGGCGTTTACGGTTTTTGTACAGGAATAGGGTAATCAATGAAAAAATGATCACAAAAAGATTGTCTGCAAGCAATGGCATTACAAACGTAAAACTATTGGGATAAATCTTATCGGGAACCAGGCTCTGAACTGATTGGATGCTTAGTATCAGTGAATCTTTTTCGCCAATAAAATTAGCCAGCGGAAAGAAAAACATCAGCGCCGAAGCCACGATGGCGATCAGCAGGAAAAGGCTTTGTTTACGTTGGATCATCTTTTCTAAATGTTATTTACAAATGCAAATTTACAATAAAAGCACCTTCTTCCTGAAATTAATTTGCTTCAGTAACATCCGAAATCAGTTCATTTCCAGAAATTCTTTGATCCTACCCAGGTAAAATTTTTTCCAGCCATCCGTAATGTCTTTAAAATCTTCATCCGGGATATTGGTATGACGCAATTCAACAGAAACTTTTCCTTTGTCGGGGTGTATTAGAATAGTTGCGATAGATGGATATTCCTGGTCACCAAAATACCATTCCTGAATCACTTTTTTATTAGGCTCCAATTCCAGCATTTTACCCACAATACCGCCATCGAAAATCTCAAATTCCGTGTCCGGAACTGCTTCCACTTTTGCAGGCATATCAGACCAAAGTTCAATGGTAAAGGGGTTTGTCAGGCAGGCATAAACATCTTCCGGCTCTGTATCAATACTGATGTAATATTTAAAATCTTTCATTCTATCTCCCTTTTTATATAAGAAGTATAATCTTTAAGCAAAGGCTTATAATCTGATATATAGAGGTTTGAAGTTATCAGAAAATCGGCGGTAGAACGATTGTTAGCCGTTGGCACGTTATACATCACGGCGATTCTTAATAAAGCCTTCACATCCACATCGTGTGGCTGTGGCTGCATGGGGTCCCACAAAAAGATCAACATATCAATCTTTCCTTCTGCAATCATGGCACCCAATTGTTGATCTCCTCCTAACGGACCGGACTTTAAAATTGTCATCTTTTCCAAAGATTCTTCGGGCTTTAGGTATCTTTCAAGCGCTTCTTGAACAAGTCGCCCCGTGGTTCCGGTGCAGACCAGTTTTTTATTTTTCAGCCTTTTATAATTATATTCGACCCACTCAATCAAATCCTGTTTACGATTATCGTGAGCCACTAATCCAATTGTTTTTATCATGCTATCAATATTTTAGCCCATTCTACTATCCGGGCATCCTAAATTCTATTTTTTGCAAAGTAAATCATTTTTCAAGGCAGGCAGAAAAGTAAAGATTAATTTTTCTTCACATTTTGCGGTAAAATTCCTACATTTGTTTCACCAGACTAATCTTTTACACTATATTTTGGAAACGTTCACAGAGATTCGAAAGTATGTTTCGCAATTTGTTACACTCAACGAAGAAGAGTGGAATGCTGTATTGCCCTTAATCAAAGTCAGAAATCTTAAAAAGAACGATTATTTTGTCCGGGAAGGTGAAGTGGCAAAGTACATTTCATTCACCCAGGAAGGCTATCTGAGGGTTTTCTATAATCACGACGGGAACGAGATCACACGCGACATATCTCCTTTGCACTCTTTTGTAACGGCGCTTCCAAGCTTTATTTCACACGAGCCCTCTTTCGAGATCATTCAGACCATTACCGATTGCAAGCTCTTTGTCATTTACCGCGACGATTTGGAAAACCTTTACAATCATTATATTAACTGGCAAAAAGTCGGGCGCCGTGTGATGGAAGAAATGTTTGTGGAAACGCAGAACCGGATCTATTCATTCATCACCAAAAGTGCCGAGATGCGCTATAAAGAGATGATGAACAAATTTCCTGATATTTTTCTACACGTGCCTTTGCAGTTCATCGCATCTTACCTTGGAATTACCTCCCAATCGCTGAGCCGGCTTAGAAAAGACATCCTGTTTAGCAAAGAGTGAATTAAGTACCTAAAGCGTTAAAATTCATAAAGTGCACTAAAGTTAGGGGAAACGGTCATTACGAACTCTATAAACTTACTTTTTTTACCATTTGTTAAAAATAATCTCATTTTATGTGACCAACTTTGTGTGCATAAAATAGTTATATTTAACTGCAATGGAAAGACTTATCCAAAAGAAAAAGAGTGGCGAGTTTGATTTGATCGTTATCGGCGGAGGTATCTCCGGTGCCACTTTGGCATACGAAGCCAGCTTGAAAGGCCTGGCAGTAGCCTTGTTTGAAAAAGGTGATTTTGGGGGTGCCACATCGTCGGCTACATCAAAACTCATCCACGGAGGGTTGCGTTATCTGAAGAATTTTGAATTTGGCCTGGTGCACGAATCCTTGCGAGAAAGGAAAATACTAAGCAACATAGCCCCCAACTTTGTCTATCCCATTCAATTTATGATCCCTACTTTCACTTCACTGAAAAGCAATAAATTGATACTGATGTCAGGAATGCTTTGGTACGACTGGCTTTCCTACGACAAAGCCCGCACCTGGGATATCTCTAAAAAACTGCCGCACTTCAAAATTTACAGTTCTCAAAAAACCAAAGAGCTTGAAAGTTGCGTAAAAAGCAAAGGATTGACCGGATCTAATGTTTATTACGATTGTCAAAATATTTTTCCCGAAAGGCTCACCCTTGCATTTCTGAAATCCGCTGAGAAACTCGGTGCCAAAATTTCAAACTACGCCAAAGTTGTATCTTTTCTTAAAGAGAACAACAAAGTTCAGGGCGTCATCGTCAGGGATGAGATCAGTAAAACTGAAGCTGAATTCAGGGCACCGGTGGTTGTAAATTGTGCCGGGCCATGGGCAGATATTCTTATTAAATCAGCTACTACTGCGGAAACTAAACATAGTATCCGGCGTTCGGAAGGCATTCATATCATCACAAAAAAATTGTGCAACAACCATGCTGTTTCTGTGATGACCAAAAGCCAACGGCACATTATGGTGATGCCCTGGCGGAATCATTCGCTTATCGGAACAACCGATAAAGAATACGTTGGAAATCCAGATGATTACAAAGTTTCAAAGAAGAGCATCCAGGATCTACTGGATGATGTCAATGCCAATTACAGCTTTCCAAAGCTTACTTACGAGGACGTGATGTTTTATTACGGCGGACTCCGTCCACTAGCAGATAATGAAACGGAAAACTCTTACGAATCTTCCAGAAAGTATGAAATCTACGACAACGCTGATGAAGATCTGGCAGGGCTTCTGACGGTGGAAGGCGGAAAATATACTACAAGTAGGCATCTCGCTGTTAAAGTCATGGAAAAAGTCGGGAAAAAGCTACAGATCAAACTGCCAAAAGTCAAAAGCAGCGAACACTATCTCTTTGGATGTGAAATTAAGAACCTGCCCGGATTCATCAACCAATTACATGATGAATATCCTGAATTTCAATATAATACAATTGAATATCTTGGTAAAAATTACGGGACTGAATGTCATGAAATTTTTAAACTTGCAAAGGAAAATCCCGGTCTTGCTGAAGTTTTGAATGATGATGGTGAGATTTTAGCTGAAGTAGCTTTTGCCATCGAAAAGGAATCTGCACTATATTTATCGGATGTTTTGTTCCGGAGAACGGGAATCGGAGGTTTGGGTTTTCCCGGAAAGGATGTGCTGAAAAAAGTAGCCTCCCTTATGGGAAAATTACTAAACTGGGACAAGACAACTTTAGAAACAGAAATTCAAAAAGCAGAAGAGCGCTTTCAGTTACCTTGAGATGAATAAATTATGAAACAGATAATTTTGATGTAAGAGATTAAATATCCAATTACTGGCCAGGAAATAGGCAAGAATGAATGAAACAAAGAAAAAGGTTGTCATTTCGACAAACGGAGGAGCGGAGTGAGGAGAAATCCCCCAGGTAGCAGATTCTTGCTGAGGGGATTTCTCACGCCAATCCACAACCTTCCCAATAGTTCGAAATGACAGGTTGACGCTTAAGAAAACTTTTATATAAATCACTGAAATGAAAAACACCTATCGTTCCATCTTCGTCTGGGGAGATAAACACGAAGAAAATCTGGGAAAAGGAGTCATCGAACTTGTAAAAGAGAAATTCGGGTATACGAATGAAGATTTTCAGCAACAGTATATGTTTGGAGATAAAGAAGTAATCCTTGAAAAACCATGTTCATTTCCGGAGAAGATCATTGATCAGTTTGTGGAGATCAGCGGCAAAGAAAATGTGGAAAAAAGTGATTACGCAAGGGCCTCCCATGCCATGGGTTATTTTTTTGCTGAACTTTTACTTCTGCGAAAAGGGGCCATTAATACCCCGCCAGATTTGGTGATCTACCCAAAAAATGAAGATGAGATTTCTAAAATACTTCAACTTTGCAACCGGGAAAATATTGCTATCACCCCAATGGGTGGCAGGTCATCCGTAACCCGTGGGCTGGAAACGTCAAAAGGTGGAATCAGCCTGGATTTAACCCGGCATTTCGATAATATTCTGGAAATTAACGAAATAAATCAAGCTGTTAAAGTAGAACCCGGAGTTTACGGGCCAGTGCTGGAGAAGTATCTCAATGCCCACAGTTTTACCTGCGGTCATTTCCCACAATCATTTGAGTATTCTACCGTTGGTGGATGGGTTGCCGCCCGCGGCGCGGGACAGGAATCTACCCATTATGGAAAGATTGATGATATGGTTTTGGCGCTGAAAGTGATCTCTCCTGCCGGGATTATTGAAACCAAAGATTATCCAGCCAATGCACAGGGTTGGGATCTGAACAAAACTTTCATCGGGTCGGAAGGAAGTCTGGGAATCATTACACAGATCACACTTAAAATCAGAAAATACAGACCCGAGAATACGGCTTATTCTTCTTTTGTGTTTAAAAATTTTGAATCTGCCACCACCTGCATGAGAAAGACGATGCAGGAAGGCTTTGGAACCCCTGCCCTTTTCAGAATTTCAGATCCGGAAGAAACTGCAACTGCGTTCAAAATAAAAGGTTTTGATAACACTTTCTCAGATAAAATATTACGAGCTTTTGGTTATCATTCCGGAAAAAGATGCCTGATGTTCGTTACTACAGAAGGCGACAGTGATTACACCCAATTGGTGAAAAATAAGATCAGAAAAACAGCACGTGCGCATGGAGGATTTCATACGGGGGGAAAACCTGCCAAAGACTGGCTGAAACAAAGATACAACAGTGCCTATATGCGCGACCCACTGATGGATGTGGGGATTATGACCGATACGGTTGAAACTGCTGTTCCCTGGGACAAACTTTTGCCGTTGTGGAAAGCAGTACGAACTTATCTGGAAACCAGAGATAAAGCTCATGTAATGGCTCATATTTCACACGTTTATGAAAACGGTGCCAATCTCTATTTCACCTTTTTAAGCCCCATGAAAAAAGGAGTTGAACTGGAAGATTATACAGCTTATCACAAAGGACTGATTGATACCATTCATCAAAATGGTGGTTCGCTTTCACACCATCATGGTATTGGCAGAACTTTAGCACCCTGGATGGAAGATGAAATGGGGAAAACGGCCATGGAGCTGATGAAAGCATCGAAAAAATTTCTTGATCCCAACGGGATATTGAATCCGGGAAGTATCTTTGGGGAAAATCCTGACGAATAATCCAACCTACCTGCGAATTTTATTAGATTTGAACTGAATTACCAAACATAGCAATGAAACAAACCGCATCTTCCGGAAAATACATCCTGGTTATTGACGTAGGCACTCAATCCATCCGGGCATCTTTCATAGACCTTGACGGTAATATTGTTGAAATTGAAAGAACTCACATCGAAGCATATTACTCAAATCAACCGGGTTATGCAGAGCAGGATGCCGATTATTTTTGGAATAAATTGTGTGAAACCACAAAATCACTTTTCAAAAGTTCAAGCCTTGACCTAAAACAGATCGCCGGGATGAGCCTGACGACGCAAAGAGGTACGGTTGTCAATCTTGATAAGACAGGAGAACCTTTACGGCCTGCCATCATCTGGCTTGACCAGCGAAAAGCTAAAGTCGATCAATGGCCGACGGGAATTGTTAAAACCGGGATGCAAATTGCCGGTTTATATGAATCGGTAACTTATGCCATCAAGGAAGGAGAATCAAACTGGATCAGGCAAAACCAGCCTGACGTTTGGGAAAATACCGACAAATATCTCATGTTGTCAGGGTTTCTGATTTCCCGTTTATCGGGAGAGTTCGTTGACTCAACCGGAAGCATGGTGGGATATATTCCGTTTAACTATAAAAAACATGAGTATTCGAAAACATCTTCCATCAATTATAAAATGTTTCCTGTTGAAAGGGAAAAACAGGCCAGACTGGTTTATCCTTCGGAAAAAATAGGAAATATAACGCCTGACGCATCCCGGCAAACAGGCATTCCTGAAGGACTTCCAATCATTGCAGCGGCTTCCGACAAAGCGTGCGAAGTGCTGGGCTCCGGGGTTATTTCTCCTGAAATTGCCTGCCTGAGTTACGGTACTACTGCAACTATCCAAACGGTGAACCCAAAGTATCTGGAAGTAATAAAAATGTTTCCTTCTTATCCGAGTGCCATTCCGCATTATTTCAATACTGAAGTAATGATTTACAGGGGTTACTGGATGATAAAATGGTTCAAAAACGAATTTGGATATCGCGAAGTGGAAGAAGCTAAGAAACTGAAAAAAGAGCCGGAAGAGTTGTTTGATAAGATGATTGATGACATTCCTCCGGGCTCCATGGGACTAACGCTGCAACCTTACTGGACGCCGGGCGTTAAATTGCCTGGCATCGAAGCCAAAGGATCTATAATCGGCTTTGGTGATGTGCATACCCGTGCACATTTGTATAGGTCAATTCTGGAAGGAATTGCTTATGCTTTGAAAGAAGGAACATTGAAAACCGAAAAGACAACGGGTATTAAAGTGGAGAAAATCAGGGTTTCCGGTGGAGGCTCACAAAGTAAAAATGCCTTGCAACTTACAGCCGATATTTTCAATTTGTCTGTGGAAAAGCCCCATACTTACGAAACATCTGCGCTGGGAGCAGCCATCAACGCGGCTGTAGGTCTGGGATTTTATAAAGATTTTGAAACCGCCATTGGTAAAATGTGCCGTATCGGAGAAACATATCACCCAATTCCCAAAAATGTAAAAGTCTACAATCAACTGTACAATCAGGTTTACAGCAAAATGTACAAACGGCTGAAACCGCTTTACAACGACATCCGCGATATTATCAATTATCCTAAGAAATGAATGGCCTTTTTATGAGATGGCTTCTTCATGCTCACTCACAAATCTTCCCAAGATTCATCACCATGACGCCCGTTTTTTATGCAAATTGTCTAATTGATTAACCCAAACCCATTTATCAATCTGTTCTTCAGGAACGAGGTTGTTCATTTCGAGACCCAACACCCGTGGAAAAAGGGGCGCACATAGTGATATGACAACAAAAAACGTCCCTATTGCGAGGAGTATGGGGCTGGATGCGGGCAAGACGACGAAGCAACCTCTTTGTTTACATGATTTTATTATTAACCTGAGTTCGGTATAAGCTTTGCTCACAGTTTCAGATAATTAGTTCATAGACGACTCAAATTTGTGAAGTACTATCGGGATAGTTCGAATAAATTTGAGGAAGTATATGGGCTAATTATCGAAATTTACAAATAAAAAAGCCAATAGCACACCATCTTTGCACTAAAAACCTCTTGTAATAGCCCGCTATAACTTCGTGATTTTTAGCAACAAATCTGGTCCACTATTGGCTTTCTGTGAGATAAATCTTATATCGAACTCAGGTTATTATGGTGAGATTGCTTCTCCGCCTTGGGGCGGATTGTAACGACGAATCTTTTCACAGAACCTATAATTATCAATAAGACAGTCATTTATCAAAAGTTGTCATTGGCACGAACGGAGGAACGGAGTGAGGAGAGATCCCCCAGGCAGCAGGTTCTTGCTGAAGAGATTCCTCTCGCCAACACACTAACAGCCTGAGAGTTCGAAATGACAGAAAAATTCCTTGGGCATAACCTTTCAAAGTAATCGCAATGAAGCAGTAAAGTTAATTTTTGGTATTGATGGTACCATGAAAAGTGTGCCATTATTCAGGATTCTTCTCATCCAGTTCCATCCAGCGCAAGGTCTTTTGATCGATGGCTTCTATAAGCGCGGCAATTTTATTGGAAGCTTCTTCAAGTTTCTGGTAATCGAGATTTCCGGAGTTCATGGTATCTTCAAGACTGACTTTTTCTTTCTCCAGTATTTCAATCTCTTTTTCCAGCGACTCATACTCCCGTTTCTCATTAAAAGACAATTTCACTTTTTGATTGTCTGCTGGTTTTTGCCTGGGTGCTTTTCCCTGCGATTTTATCTTTTTGTCAGCTTTTTCTTCATCTTCTCTAAGCTGACGATAAGCCTCATAACTGCCATAATAATCTCTGATGTTGCCGTTTCCTTCGAAAATGAACAAATGGTCGGTCAGCCGGTCCAGCAAATAACGGTCATGGGAAATTAAAATCAAGCAGCCTTTAAAACCTGATAGAAATTCTTCCAGTTTGTTTAGTGTGGTAATATCCAAATCATTGGTCGGTTCGTCAAGGATCAGGAAATTGGGATTTTTAATCAAAACTGTCAATAAATACAGACGGCGTAGTTCTCCCCCACTCAGCTTCGAAACAGGTGTTTGTTGCATCTTTGGCGGAAAAAGGAAATAATTTAAAAATTGCGAAGCCGTCATGCTCTTCCCTTTATCCAGCAGGATCACTTCCGCAATTTCCTTTACCACTTCCAGCACTGTTATTTCACCGGATGTTTGAAGTCCTTCTTGTTTGTAATAGGCCGATAACACTGTTTCTCCGGTTTCAATGCTGCCTTTATCTGGCTGATCCAAACCGGAAAGCATATTCACAAAAGTGGTTTTTCCAGTGCCGTTGTTACCGACAATTCCTATACGTTCTCCTTTTTTAAAAATATAACTGAAATCATTGACAATCTTAATCGGGCCAAAGGACTTCCGGATATTTTTCAGTTCCACGATCTTCCCACCCAAGCGGGATGTTTTGGTTCCCAGCTTCATTTCCTGCTTTTCGTTTCCACTAAGTGCTTTTCCCTTAGTTTCATAAAAAGCGTCGATACGCGATTTCGATTTATGCGTGCGTGCCTTGGGCATTCTTCGAAGCCATTCCAACTCCTTTTTCATCAGCCTTCCTGCCTTGTTGATCTCTACCTGTTGCATTTCCAAACGTTCGGTGCTTTTTTCAATAAAATACTCATAACCTCCCTGATGACTGAAAATCTCGCCATCGGTAAGTTCCAGAATATGATCACAAACGCGATCCAAAAAATACCGGTCGTGAGTAACCATCAGCAGCGTGATGTTAGCAGTGCCCAGATATTTTTCCAGCCACTCGATCATCGCAATATCCAGATGGTTTGTAGGCTCATCCAGCAGCAATAAATCGGGTTCATCCAGTAATGCAAGCGCCATGGCCAGACGTTTATTCTGACCGCCGGAAAGTGTTTCAGTTTTCTGGTCTAAATTTACTATTCCAAAAAGGGTAAGCATTTCTATGAGACGTCGATCGTAATCCCAGGCATGGTATTTATCCATCTCATTGGTTAATCTGTCAAGATTGTTACTGTTTTCAGCAGAATCTTCCCCAGCCTGTAATTTTAGTGCTTCATGGTAGCTGTTGATAAGCTTACGGATGTCAGTTTCATGGGTTTGCATCAGATCACGGGTGGTAATGCCCGGTTCAAAAACAGGATGTTGCTCCAGATAGCCCAGCTTAATCCCATCGCGATAGACAAAAGTTCCTTCGTCAGCGAATTCCCTGCCTGCCAGTATCTTTAGCAACGTGGATTTTCCAGTTCCGTTATCAGCCACCAGAGCCATTTTATCCGCTTTATCAATCCCAAAACTAATCTGGCTGAAAAGCAACTTGTCAGCATAACTTTTAGAAAGCCTATGTACCGAGAGAAAATTCATTTAAATTACAGTATTAAAAAATGTTTTAATGATTCAAAACAGGAAACATTATATTTTTCATGATTTCGCGCAAAGTTAGCCATTCCTTTGAGCTTAGCGAAGAATGCCATCTCGAATATTTACAGGCAAAAACCCGAGTTGGGCAGATAATCATTAAATTTGAACATCGAAATGGATCAACATAAAATGGATAACGGAAAGATGATGAATTTCAAAATCCGAATTAATATCTTACAGACAAAAAGCTTCAGCCATGAAAATATTGCCCATTGATAAAATCAGAGAAGCAGATGCTTACACCATTAAAAACGAACCCATTACAGATATCAACCTGATGGAAAGGGCTGCCAGGAAGTTGTTTAAATGGATCAGGAAAAGAGTCGATGTGTCGCAACGGTTCTTCGTTTTTGCCGGGTTAGGCAACAACGGCGGTGACGGATTGGCACTTGCGCGAATACTGGAAAAAGCCGATTATGAAGTGTTTGTTTACGTGGTGAGATACTCAGAAAAATATTCGGACAGTTTTACAGAGAACTACCAGCGTTATCTTGAAATTTCGCCCAACACCCTTTTTGATCTGAAAAATGAAAACGATTTCCCTGAGACTAATGAAGACGACCTTATTGTTGATGCGCTGTTTGGTTCGGGACTAACGCGTCCTATAGAAGGAATGACAGCAAAAATCATCCAACTGATAAATCAGTCGTCTGCTTTAAAAATTGCCATTGATATTCCTTCAGGACTCTTTGCTGACCAGACCAGCCTTGAAAATCGTGGTAAGATACTTCAGGCCGATTACACGCTTACTCTCCAATTCCCGAAATATGCTTTTCTATTGCCTGAAAACAATCAATACGTGGGAACATGGCATGTTCTGGACATCGGGTTGCATCCTGATTTTATTGAGGACGTTCCGGCTGATAATTTTTATCTGCTGAAACAGGATGTGGCACCTTTATTAAAAACGCGGTTAAAATTTTCACATAAAGGTACCTACGGCCACGCTTTACTGATTGCAGGAAGTTACGGGAAAATGGGTGCCGCCATTCTGGCTGCGCACGCTTGCTTGCGTTCGGGCGTGGGGCTGCTTCACGTTCATGTTCCCACGGTGGGCTATCCCATCATGCAAACTGCCCTTCCGGAAGCCATGATAAGCATTGATCGTTATGATCACTATTTTTCTGAAGTTCCCAACCTGACAGATTTTAGTGTTGTTGGTGTTGGCCCCGGTTTAGGTAAAGAAGTACAATCGCAGGAAGCTATGAAATTGTTAATTCAGAATTTCCGTCGCCCCATGGTTATCGATGCAGACGCGCTTGGCATTCTTGCAGAAAACAAAACCTGGCTTTCCTTTTTGCCGCCAAACAGCATACTGACACCGCATCCAAAAGAATTTGAACGTCTTGCAGGAACTTGGAAAAACGATTTTGAAAAACTTGATCTGGCAAGAAGCTTCTCTAAAAAATTCAAGATCATCCTCGTTTTGAAAGGCGCCAATACCAGCATCTGCCTTCCCGATGAAAGGAGTTATTTCAATTCCACCGGTAATCCGGGAATGGCTACCGCCGGAAGCGGAGATGTTTTGACAGGAATCATCACGGGATTGCTGGCGCAGAATTATTCGCCGATCCATGCCGCTCTTTTGGGAGTTTACTTGCACGGCCTTGCCGGAGATATTGCTGTCAGTAAAAGTTCTGAAGAAAGCCTGATTGCGGGTGATATTACGCTGAATCTAGGGAAGGCTTTTGAGAAACTGAGGTGAAATGAAGAATTTCCTAATCCTATTTATTTACCATTCTGAGTAGCGCAAAGAATCTCAAAAGTAATTTTGGACAAAGACCAGATCCTTCACTACGTTCAGGATGATAACAAAAGAACTTCCCTTTCATTCATATTCCAACGGATTCTTCAGCACCTTTAACAAATAACTGTATGCCTTTGCCAGGACAATGCTGTAGGATGCTCCTTCAAGCTCCTGTATGGTGCCTTTGTTTTTGTCGGTTAGGCGCAACTTAAAAATCTCATCTTCACCCCTGTTAAGTGTAACCGTATATTTCTGAAGCAGTATTTTCAGTTTGGTAGTATTGCGCATGGTTTATTTTTTGAATGAATACGAATCTTCAAGGTGCCCAAATGTAATCAAAAACATATTTGATTCTTACTGGTGCCATCGCCCGCTTGTGGCGGACTGTCTGTTCATTTCTTTGCTTATCCAAAAAAGTTTCCTAAAGCGCGAACTCCCTTTCGGGAAATTTCTAATTTTGTTACGTAATAACTGAAGCCCGCAAACAATTTGTATATACGCACCTGTCAGTAAAATTGTAAAATGAATAAGCACGAACAGATTACTCCCGGAATCATTAGCTATGAACCAATTGGAATCATAAATACTCCATTTAAAACTAAGGCAGATATGCCCATTCAGTCAACCGGAGCGAAAGGAATCAAGGGAACGATAACCATCAAAAAGAAATTTGAAGAGGGGCTTGATGACCTTGCCGGATTTTCTCACATTTATCTTGTTTATCATTTTCATAAATCGGAGCACTATGCCTTAAAAGCAAAACCTTTTCTCGATAATAGCCCTCGTGGAGTTTTTTCGACAAGAGCACCGCAAAGGCCCAATCCGATAGGAATTTCTGTCGTAAAATTAATTGGTGTAAACGGGAATATTCTGGAAATAGAGAATGCGGATATACTGGATGGCACGCCGCTTATCGACATAAAACCTTATATCCCCGATTTTGATATTCATCAGGTTGAAAAAACGGGATGGATAACGAACAAAACTGGAAATATTGATTCTGTAAAGTCAGATGACAGGTTTAAATAAACCAACGCAAGCGTCCGCTTTGACAATTTCCAAATAGAACCTGTCATTCCGGATGAACAACTGAGAAATGACAGACAAATCTTATTGAAATGTTGATGCCTGTATTTGTGGGGGGTCATTTTTCATTCTTTAACCTTTCCAACCCCAAATAAAAAAGGCTGCCCCTAAAGACAGCCTCTCACTAGATCGCTATAACAGATTAAATTTCTTCAGTTTCAACAATCTTTGCCAGAAGGTCGGCATAAGGAACTATCAGGTATTTCTTTGATTCAAAGTCAAGCTCAGTGCCGGAGAATTTTTTGTAAAAAACAGTGTCGCCCACTGTAATACCTGGGTTTTCAATATTCCCAATGGCAACCACCTTTGCATAGGCTGGTTTTTCGCGTGCTGTATCGGGAATAATAATTCCGGAAGCTGTTTTTTGTTGCTCTTTTCCTTCTGTAATGTCCAACAAAACATTTTCATTCAAAGGTTGTAATTCTTTCATCTCTGTATATGTTTAGATTAATTTATAAATTTCTACTGTATTCCCAACAAAGTATTGATTCGTTGTTTGTCGAACCCAATGACGATTTCGCCAGCGATATTTGTCTGGGGCACGCCCTGTTGTCCGCTTCTTGAAACCATAGCTTCAGCAGCTTTCTGATCTTTGGAAACATCGATATCGGTAAAATGGATTCCATTCTTTTTCAAATGTGTTTTCAGTGTTTTGCACCAGGTGCAGGTAGGTGTTGAATAAACCGTTACGCGTTTCTGGGGTTTTTCTTCATCGGTGGCCGTGCTGGCATGATAAAGGTTATCTTCAAACAAACCTTTGTAAAAACCCTCATCATTGCAACCCTTCACGGTTTTAGAAAACTTTTGTCCTTCAAAAACCAACAACGAAGGGGCTGATGTAACTTCATATTTGGTATGAATATCGCGTACCAGATTCACATCAGCAGCAGCAACATTTACTTTGTCCATTTTTTCGAGTGCACTGACAAGACTTTTGTAGCTGCAATCGCTCACTTCAGAACCTTTTTTGTACAACAACACATAGTTTCTGCCATTTGGGTCCAAGAACCCCTGCATTTCATCAAATGAAGCAACATTCTTAATTTCCATAATCAACTCATTTTATTATGCTGGTTCATTAAATCAATTAATATGCCACAATGGAAAAAGCCTTTTTCAAATGACTATTTTTCAGGCATGACAATTTTTCATTTTTTTTCGTCAGTAAATAAAAGGGATCACCTTTTTGGTTTTGCTCCTGTAAACTCCATAAGCTACGCCAAACTGTCCTACCAAACCTTTTTCTTCATAAGGTATTTTAAGCAATAAAGCAATTGTCAGCAATAGTATTACGGCCAGTCTTACCGGAGTATAATCAGTAGCCACAAGCGGGATAAAAACCACCACCTGCGCCAGATACATCGGATGTCGGATAAAACGGTATGGCCCTGATGTAATCAGTTTTCCGCCATCTTTGGGAAGCGGTGTAATGTTCACATTGTGAATTCCGGCAACATAAATTGCCATGACTCCAAGAATAATACCAGCTGCTTCCACCAGCTCACCAAAAACAGATCCGGCCAGTAAAATACCGCTTACTGCCAAATAAAGCAAGCTTCCCAGCTGAATGGTCACCAGTAAATTTGGATAGGTTTTATCTTTAAACATTTGAAGTGCGTTAAAATTACCGATTGCGACACTTAATTTTATGCAAGTAGAGAGAAAGTGCTTTCCCGGAACTGGCACGCAAAAGTAAGAAAACTTAAAATTCATTTTTCACAATGAGTTTTTCTGAGGTTTAAACCCAGGGTGAGCCGGAAAAGGGACGAAGGAACATAAAGGTTTTGAAGCAGGTTAGTCGTCATCTTCATCACTGGGAAAGGTAATATCCGGCTTTTTCCAGTAAGCGTTCTGGTCATCATCTTCATCCTCGCCCATGAGCTCTTCAATTTCCTCTTCTATTTCCCAGGAAAATTTCTTTCTCCGAGGCCCTGATTTCTTAAAGTAAAATGCTATGACAATGCCTGAAAACAATCCACCCATATGCGCTTCCCAAGAAATATGTTCTTTTGGGAAAAACCCCGGGAAAGCACCCCAGATCAAGCTTCCGTAAAGAAAAATAACTACCAGCGAAAGTGCCGCCAGTGGCGTATTTTTACGGATTATTCCGCTGACAAACAGAAAGGCAGCCATTCCATATATCACACCACTTACGCCGATATGATAAGCATCACGACCACCAAACCACACCCAAACACCGCTCATAAGCCAAACGAAAATCAGTACCTTTAGTGAAATATCCTTGTAAAAATAAAACAGTGCCACACCCAGGACAAGAAAAGGAATTGAATTGGCTCCAATATGTTTAAATCCGCCATGTATTAGCGGCGCGAGGAAAATTCCGAGAAGACCATCCAAGTGCAGCGGATGAACTCCATAGATGCCAAAATCCAAGCCAAAGCTGTATTGAACCACTTGGATTATCCACATTAGAACTAAAAGCGCCAAAGGAATGAAAACAGCACCTATAAATTTCTTTTTCTCACTTCCCATGGTATTTGGATTTCTTTTATGCAATCAAATAGTCTACCAACCCTCAATTTTTCTCTTTTTCAGGTGTCATTATTGCAAAAATAGTGGAAATGTGGGAGAATCGCAGTAGGATCATCATGCGTGGCGAGCCTGTAATAATAAATCATTTACTACGTACTACTTTCTCCACGCCTTTGATTTGCATTATTTTATGCTCAAGTTGATTCAAATGTTCATTGTCTTTGATCATCAGGTTTACTTTTCCTTCAAAGTGCTTACCGGCGGTCTGAAAGCTGATGGAACGCATATTGATTCTAAGATCACTTGAAATTGTGCGGGTTACGGCTTCTACAAGGCCCAAAGAATCATCTCCAATGATCTTAATCTTTACCATAAAATAAGGCTTATCCGAAAGATTGATCCACTTCACTTCAAGAACCCTGTAAGGATAGCGTCCCTTCAACCGCTTTGCATTAGGGCAATTATTTCTGTGAATAGAAATGCTTCCCAAATTGGTAACAAAACCGAAAACCTGATCACCCGGAACCGGGTTACAGCACTTTGCGAACCGGTAATTGACATTTGTCACATTGTCGCCGATGTAAAGAATATCTTCGGTACCTTCCTTTTCTGATGCAGTTGATTTCTTTTCCGGAACGATCTCATCTGTCGGTTCCTTCTGCTTTTCAGCCAGATAGCTTTTCAATACAGACTTAACCAGGCCGAGATCCAGTTTTTCAATGGCAAGCAAATAGTATAACTCCACGGAAGTATCCAGCTTAAAATATTTTACCAGATAATTAATAAGGTCATCTGAGCTTTTTAATTTCCAGTTTTTTAACTTCCGAAGAAGCAGACTCTTTCCCAATTCAGCTTCAGAATATTTTTCTTCTTTCAGTTGACGTTTGATATGGTTCCTGGCTTTAACAGTTGCCACAAAAGCCAGCCAGTCTGCTTTGGGCTTTTGATTTTTTGTGGTAATAATATCTACCCTATCACCATTTTTGAGTACATGACGAATTGGCACCGCCCGGTTGTTGACCTTTGCACCGCTACAAGTATTACCAATAGTTGAGTGAATATCATAGGAAAAATCCAAAACCGTAGAACCCATGGGCAAACGGCGGAGATCGCCTTTAGGCGTAAAAACGAAGATAAACTCCTGATTGATTTGAGGACGGTAAGCATATTCATCACCAATGGCTTCAGGATGTTCCAGAATATCACGTACCTGGACCAGCCAGTCATCCACATCTTTCGAGCGCATAAGTCCCTTATAATACCAGTGAGCGGCCTGACCTTTTTCGGCAATCTCATCCATGCGAACCGTCCTGATCTGCACTTCCACCCATTTGCCTGTCTGTCCCATCACCGTAGTATGAAGCGACTCGTAACCGGAGGCTTTGGGTGTTGTTACCCAGTCGCGTAACCGTTTGGGGTTGGGCATATAAATATTTGTCACAAGCGAATAGACACGCCAGCAATCTTCTTTTTCTTTACTTTTCGATTTACTGTTGATGATAATGCGGATGGCGAACAGGTCATAAACTTCCTCAAATTCAACATTCTGTTTTTTCATCTTTTCCCAAATGGAAGGAACCGATTTAGTACGCCATTTTATCTGATATTCAAATCCGTTAGCAATCAGTTCCCTTTCGATGGGCTGAATAAAATCGTGAATATAAACCTCCCTTTTCCGCTTTGTTGCTTGAATTTTATCGACAATGGCCTGGTAAATCTCCGGCTGTTCATAGCGCATTAGTGCTTCTTCCATCTCACCTTTAATCATATACAAACCCAACCGGTGTGCAATGGGAATGTAAATAAATTTTATCTCATCAAAAAATTTGATTTTCTGATTTTTGGTCAAAGAGGCAGGCCTTCTGACATCATTGAGGCGGTGAGCCATCAAAAGAAGGATGACGCGGATGTCATCGATCATAGAAAGGAAAAGGTTTCTGAAAGTTTCAGACTGGAAAGAAACCCGCTCAGTATGCAAAGCGGAAATTTTCTGAAAACCCTGAATGATTTCCAGCACATTCTTACCAAAAGAAATTTTGATGTACTCTGCTATCTCATCCCGGGATACATCCATGCTGTGCAAGAGCGCACAAATGGCTGAAGGAACACCCAGATTAATTTCCCTGAGGGCGATAGAAGCAACTTCTATATGATGTTCAAAAAATGAATGTCCTTCAGGGGTTGTTTTTCCCTTATAAGTCTCAGCTGCAAATTCCCAAGCTTTCTGAATAAATTCTCGTGCGTGCTTTCCTCCTTTGTTTTCTGTATAGGCGAGTAATCCATCGAGTTTCTCCTTTATTTTATCGTAGTTACGGATCATGAAATGATTCAAAATTATTTTTGTGATGTTTGCCTTTATTATTCAAAAAACGCTCTTTAATTCATAGTTGGCAAAACGAATCAATTAAATACTCTAAGTTATTCCTGAAATTGGTTCCAGGAATTTTACTCTGGTTACAAACCACCTTTTTTCAGCCCCGGATTGTCGCAGCAGACATAATAAGGCTTCCCAAAAAAGGAAGATAATTACGGACGGAAAAAACAGAAAACTTTTTAGTACATGTAATGAAATCGGTATCATTATGAACTTATTCATAACTCATTGAATCTCAACGGTTAGTTTTCGAAAGATCATTTCGTCGCAGCAGGGTTGAAGAGTAGAAAAAGACCCCTTTTTAACTACACATTTTCCCTTAAAATGGGCAATCCAGGTGCATGTTTCAGCCTGGTATGAATCGTGGCCGCAAACTTCAATCAGCGTTTTAACAACAAAATCAAACGTATTTATAGGGTCATTAAAAAGCACCAGGCTTTTTAAATCAGAATCTTTATCTACCGTTTGATCTCCCGGCTGTTTCCTTTCTTTTATAGTCATGAATCTTTGCTGTTTCTTTACAAATATAGTCGAAAAATATCAAAAATAAAATGGTGAACAGTTAAATAATCTATACAGTTCGCACCTGAGAAAGCATCACAACTTGCAACATCCTTGCCATCAATTAAGTGGCACGAATATTATTACAATATAAAGAAGAAAAATGCTATGTGATTATTATAAAACCTTACCTGAATAAAACTTTATTTACTCCCTTTCTCACTAATTTCACTCAGAAGTTCCATCTGAAGTTCCTGGATTTCCATCAACCGGTTCCATTGATGCGTGAGTAAATGGTCCACTTTTTCATGTAACGTCCTTATTTCTAATTCTGCTTTCAGATTTACCTTGTAATCGTGCTGTGAGCGCACCCGGTCTTTGTCTTCCTGTCGGTTTTGACTCATCATAATAATCGGCGCCTGAATGGCGGCCAGCGTCGACAAAATCAGGTTCAACAAAATATAAGGATATGGATCATAAGGCTTAAAAATAAAGACAAGTGAATTTATGATAATCCATATTAACATGAAAGAACCGAAAAGGATAATAAACGACCAGCTTCCGCCAAATTCGGCAATTTTATCAGAGAGCCTTTCCGCAAAAGTCCATTTACGATCAAACTGGGTTTCAACATTTTCGGAAACCAATTCGTGATTGGCCAGGTTCTGGAGCACATTTTCCTCCATCTCCGAAAGTGCTCCTTTTTCTTCATACAAAATATTGTGCACATACTTTAACCTGTAAATGGCCAAGTCTGATTCACAAATGAACTTATCCGACGTCCATTCCGGATTATCTTTTATTATTAAATCATCAACCTGATCGCGGACGACTTCTCCCCTAATCAATTCTTTCTTTGGGAAAGTTTTTCCACAAACAGCACATTGCTCTTCCTGAAATTCAATCCTTTTTTCCATTTTCAACAAGTTTTATTTCTGTCAAAGAATATTCTTTGAGTCCAATCTAAAAAGGTCTTGATTTGATTTTCAGCCACTTTTACCCCTTAATCCCCTAAAATGGAAGTGGCTGAAAATCAGTGCACCTTTTAGGAATGGGACAAACACTCATTTTCATTATTTACACAAATTTACCTTTTTAGACCGGACTCATTCTTTAATAACGGTAACCCAAAGGTAATGGTAAAAATACTCATTTTTGAATGAATTGCCTACAGGTGAAGAAGATTTCCCATTAACTGAAAGGTGATCTAAGGCACTTTTTTGAGTTAGGAAATTAAACTCATTTGCAGTTAGAATTTTGATATTCACTAAAGGAAAAAGCTTGTCTGGGAAGGTTAAAAAAAGCACCACTGGTTTCAGCTTTTTTATCACCTGGCGCTATTCATAGCGCAAAGCCCGGGCAGGCTTAATCCGGGTTATATAATAAGAAGGCAAGATCAGCATGAGAAGGCAAATGAGAAAAGTCCCGGTATTCAGCAACAGCCAATAGCTTCCATGCAATTCCACCGGCACATAAGAAACGTAATAGCTTTTGGGATCTAGTTTGAACAACCTGTATTTATCCTGAAGGTAATAAAAGAGCATTCCGACCACATTTCCCCAAAACATTCCCAACCCGATAATATAAGCTGCTTTGTATAGAAATATCTCGCGAATGACCTGATTGTTAGCCCCAAGGGTTTTTAAAATACCGACCATATTGGTCCGTTCAATGATAAGAATTAACAACGTGGAGATCATGGTAATAGATGCAACGATGATCATCAAAGCCAGGATTACAACCACATTGGTATTCAAAAGATCAAGCCAATTGAAAATTTCAGGGTATTCCTGAATTATTGTCCTGACATTCAGATTAAATGGAAGTTCGTTATAAATAGATCGTGCAATTTTATTTAGGTTTTTGAAGTCTGATATCTTCAGTTCTATGCTCCCCACCTCATCAGGTTTCCAATGGTTCAACTCCTGAACCTGCCTTATATCTCCAATAATATAATGATTGTCGAACTCTTCAAGTCCTGTATTATAAATTCCGCTGACCCATAATTTGCGACCGATGGCCTGCGATTGGTTTCCGCTTACAAACCAAATACGCAGCGGATCGCCGACTTTCAATAATAGTTTTTGCGCCATTTTTTGGGAAATCAATACTTCCCTTCCGGCACTTGCAGAATCCAGAACTGGCAAATGGCCCGCTACAAGACTGTTTTTCAAATAGTGCCAGTCATAATGTTTTCCAACACCTTTTAAAATAATTCCCTGTATTTGGGCAGTTGTTTTAAGTACTCCGGCTTTTTGGGCAGTGAATTGTATATGTGTTATTTCAGGATTTGCCCGAAGTTTTTCAAGAAATCCCTGTTCAAGTTTCAAAGGCATCTCTTGGTACGACTCGTTTTTGTCAAAAGGGACAATTCGGATGGGTGCCGCAAAACCGGTAACTTTATTGCTGATGGAATGTTTAAAGCCTATGACAATAGCCACAGAAGTCAACATCAATGCCAGCCCCAGCGCAATGCTAATGTATGCAATACGCACAACAGGTCGCGAGTAGGTTTCGGTCCTTCCCGGAGCTATGTGCCTGGCTATGAAATATGCAAAATTCAAACGATAAGAATTTTGACAAATTTATCATTTCTAAGCGGAATAATTCTCTTTTTTGTAGATTTACCCTATGATTCATATTCAATCTACTATGAAACGCTACTTTTGGATTTTTCTCTTCAGTGTTATTTCACTTTCCACTCTGGCGCAAAGCAAACCGCCAGTTCTTGTCAGTTATAGGCAAATTGTGAGCGGTGACCAGCAAACTTCTGAATATTTTCCCATACTGAAAGATAAAAAGGTTGCTCTCGTGGTCAACCAAAGTTCGATAATCGAGAATACAAACCTGGTTGATACTTTGCTGGCATCAGGGATTAAGGTTGTTAGGATTTTCAGCCCTGAACATGGTTTCAGGGGAAATGAAAGCGCTGGTGGTTCTATAAAAAACGGCATGGATACCAAAACCGGAATCCCTATCATTTCGCTTTACGGCAAGCACAAAAAGCCCACTAAAGAAGACTTGCAAAATGTTGATATTGTTGTATTTGATCTCCAGGACGTAGGCGTCAGATTTTATACCTACACATCCACGCTTGCGCTTGTTATGGACGCCTGCGCTCAAAACCACATTCCATTGATCTTGCTAGATCGTCCAAATCCCAACGGATTTTATGTGGATGGCCCTGTGCTTCAAAAAAAATTCAAATCTTTTGTTGGGATGTTCCCGGTTCCTGTTGTTTACGGAATGACTATCGGCGAATATGCACTGATGCTCAATGGCGAACATTGGTTAAAAGACAGTGCTCAATGCTCTTTAAAAGTGATTCCATTGAAAAAATACAGTCACAATATGATAGTAGAACTTCCTATAAAACCTTCTCCCAACCTTCCAAATTGGAAGGCGGTTTATTTGTATCCTTCGCTTTGCTTTTTTGAAGGAACGGTTGTCAGTGTGGGGCGCGGAACTTCCCTGCCCTATCAAATTTACGGACATCCGGAATTACACGGAAGTTTTAAGTTTATACCCAAAAGTACACCCGGCGCCAGTTTACACCCAAAACTGGAAAACAAGCTTTGCCGTGGAACAAATCTGACCTGGTTTGCAAGAATGTTTTATAAACAATCTGTGTCGCTTCATCTGGACTGGTTAATAAAGGCTTATCAGCGACTTTCTGAACTACATCAGCCCTTTTTCAATAATTACTTTAATTACCTTGCGGGAAATGCTGTTTTGCAACAACAGATCAAAAAAGGCTTATCGCCGAAGCAAATTCGTCAAAGCTGGCAAAAGGATTTGAACCATTTCAAAAAGATCAGAAGCAAATACTTGTTGTATCCTTAAATTTGGTGAAATGAACAATAATTAACTTCCTATAAAGCTGTATAACAGCGCAATTTCTTCCTGCCAAAGGCTTTGGTCAGGTGTTTCAAGGATCAGAGGCATGTCATCAAAACGCTCGTCATTCATGATGAGGCGGAACAGATCTGTTCCCAAAAATCCCTTGCCGATATTGTCGTGGCGGTCAACACGGCTTGCATGTTCCTTTTTGGAATCATTCAGGTGCATCCCTTTTAAATACTGAAACCCGATGATTTCATCGAATTTCTTAAAAGTCTGCTGAAATCCATTTCTGGTTTTAATTTCATACCCGGAAGTGTAAGCATGACAAGTATCGATGCAGACTCCCACGCGGCTTTTATCTTCAACAAGATCTATCATAGCAGCCAATTGCTCAAACTGATACCCCAAGTTTGTGCCTTGTCCGGCCGTGTTTTCAATTACAGCAATTACACCTTTTGTTTTATCAAGGGCGATATTTATGGACTCACCTATGGTTCTAATGCAGGCATTCTCGGAAACCTTTTTCAGATGCGATCCCGGATGGAAATTCAAACGGTCAATTCCCAACTGTTCGCATCGTTGCATTTCATCCAAAAAAGCTGCCCTTGATTTTTCAAGACCTTCCTTTTCGGGATGTCCCAGGTTAATCAAATAACTGTCATGAGGAAGTATCTGGTTTGGCTTAAAGCCGTATTTCTCACAGTCTTCCCAAAAAAGATTAATGGAAGCTGAGGTGAGCGGTTTGGAAACCCACTGCCGCTGATTTTTGGTAAATAATGCAAAAGCTTTTGCTCCTATATTGTGCGCATTTACGGGGGCGTTTTCCACGCCTCCCGAAGCACTTACATGTGCGCCGACGTATTTCATTTGACTTGATCTTTAATTCTTAAATGGGCCATTCTTGATTGAGCGAACTTACAATAATTTTCAAAACAGGGCTCACCAAAATCCGGCATATTTAAATAAGAAACAGAAGTTAGCCGATAATAATTTCCTGTACTACAATACTCTTCCAAGATAAACTTTTAAAGCTTCTTCCAGAATTTTAACCGACCGTTCCAGATCGGGAACCTTCAAAACATAACTGATACGAACTTCATTTTTGCCTTTGCCGGGAGTTGAATAAAATCCTGATGCCGGAGCCATCATTACAGTTTCGTTCTGATATTCAAAATCTTCCAATAACCAGCGGCAGAAAACATCCGAATCGTCAATGGGTAACCGGGCAACAACATAAAACGCGCCGGAAGGACTGGTGCAGAAAGCGCCTTCAATTGCATTAATCCCATTCACTATTGCGTTACGGCGGGCATTATATTCCTTCAGAACAGCTTCAAAATAGGTTTTTGGTGTATCCACCGCGGCTTCAGCAGCAACCTGTCCAAATGAAGGCGGACTCAACCGTGCCTGGGCAAACTTTAAAGCGGTGGAAACGACATCTTTGTTTCTTGAGATTAACCAGCCAATACGCACGCCACAGGCACTATACCGTTTTGAAACAGAGTCAATCAGAATTACATTTTCTTCAATTCCTTTCAGATGCATGGCCGTATAATGCGTTTTTCCGTCGTAAACAAACTCACGATAAACTTCATCGGCAATCAAGTACAAGTCATGTTTTTTTACCAGGTCACGCAAGGTATTTAATTCCTTTTCAGAATAAAGGTAGCCCGTGGGATTGTTGGGATTACAAATCAGAATGGCTTTGGTTTTTTCATTGATATTTTTCTCAAAATCTTCTACGGGGGGAAGTGCAAAACCGCTTTCAATGTCAGAAACTATGGGCCTTACATTAATCCCGGCGTTGACAGCAAAGCCATTGTAATTTGCATAAAAAGGCTCAGGGATAATCACTTCATCACCCGGGTCCATAATGCTTTGAAAAGTAAAAAGTAACGCTTCTGAAGCGCCTGCACCTACGATGATCTGGTCGGGTGTAACATCAATATTTACTGATTTGTAATAATCGCAAAGCCGTTTTCTCAACGACAGAATTCCAGCCGAATGGCTGTATTCTATCACTTTATGATTGTAATTTCTTACCGCATTCAAAGCCACCTCCGGCGTTTCAATATCTGGTTGGCCAATATTCAGATGATAAACAACCCTTCCTTTGCTTTTTGCAGCTTCAGCAAAAGGTACCAGTTTACGGATGGGTGATTCCGGCATCTTTTGTCCTTTGATCGATATTTTTGGCATGATAAAATTTTTGGAATTATATTAGATTAATTTTTAATCACTTCACTACTTGGAGTAGCCCCATTTGCGGTGTCTTTTACTGGAACAATCGCGGCAGGGCGCTTGACAACCCTGCCCCTGATACGTAAAACAACCGGGTTCTTTGTATTTGATTTCACCACCACGGTTTTGTTGAAAGCACCTTCAAAACTTGTATTGTAAGTTACCTTTATCTCGCTTGAATCGCCGGGCAAAATTGGAGCTTTTGGCCATGAAGCAACAGTACAACCGCAGGAAGATTGTGGTTTTGTTAAAAGCAAAGGTTCTTTACCGTTATTTTTAAATTTAAAAACATAAGTACCGTTCGTTCCTTTGAAAATATCACCAAAGTCGTACTGTGTGCTTTTAAATTTAATTTGTGAAGTGGTTTTATCAGTTTTCTTAGTGATATTCTGTGCCTGGGAAACCGTCACTCCCGCAATCAAAAACAGAACAATCAGAAATCGTCTCATAAGTATATTGTTTTTAGCCTGCCTGTTTGCCAGCAGATTTGCGCTTTTGTTAACTTTTAATCAGATGCCAAAATTAATAATAAAAACCGCAGTTTATATAATATTAAGCAAAAGCACAGTGTAAATTTTTCGGCCATCCAGAAGATTTTTTCTGATGATTTCATAGCTTAAATCAGTCAATTATCTTTTATTGGTTCCCCACCTAAGCAAAGGAAGCCAACTGTCAGGAAACATTTTTTCAGGAGCTATTTGTAAAACCGTATAATTTTTTAATTTTGCAGGCTCAAAAACGGCGAGGTAGCTCAGTTGGTTAGAGCGTCGGATTCATAACCCGGAGGTCC
>CAZPPK010000014.1:0-30488 GCA_964588415.1 uncultured Lentimicrobiaceae bacterium | reverse complement strand
TTTTTGCGTAAAGATACAAATTATTTACGTTATATCATATTTAACTTAACACTAGTGACCTTATTTAATAAATTATAAATCACTTTAACATAGATTAACAAGTTTGAAAAACTGGTTGTTGCTATATTTGCATGACACAATTTAAAAGTAGTAACCATGTTAGAAACGGACATTCGCGAACTAAACGAAAAAATTCAAAAAGAAAGGCAGTTCCTCGATTTGATAAAAATCGAAATGAACAAAGTTATTGTCGGGCAACAGCACATGACAGAACGATTGCTGATTGGTTTACTGGCCAATGGACACATCTTGCTGGAAGGGGTACCTGGTTTGGCTAAAACACTTTCCATTAATACATTGTCAAAAATCATCAATGCTAAATTTAGTAGGATCCAGTTTACACCTGATCTCCTACCGGCCGATTTACTCGGTACTTTAATATATAGTATCAAAAGGGAAGAATTTGAAGTGAAGAAAGGACCGATATTTGCTAACTTTATTCTGGCGGATGAAATCAACCGTTCTCCTGCTAAGGTGCAGAGTGCTTTGCTGGAAGCCATGCAGGAGCGTCAGATAACCATTGGCGAACAGACTTTTAAACTGGAAGAACCTTTTTTGGTCATGGCTACCCAAAACCCCATTGAGCAGGAAGGAACTTATCCGTTGCCGGAAGCGCAGGTGGACCGTTTTATGCTGAAGGTGGTCATTAACTATCCCAAAAAGGAAGAAGAAAAACAAATCCTTCGTCAAAATATTACCAACACCTTCGCCCATCCCAATACCATCGTCAAAATCGCCGATATTACTCATGCCAGGGAACTGGTAAGGCAAATTTACCTGGATGAAAAAATTGAAAATTATATTACGGATATTGTTTTTGCATCCCGTTATCCGGAAGATTTTCATCTGAATAAATATTCAGGCCTGATTTCTTACGGGGCTTCCCCAAGGGCAAGTATTTATCTGGCTTTAGCAGCCAAAGCGCTGGCTTTTATAAAAGGAAGAGGATATGTGATTCCTGAAGATATTCGAGCCGTAGCGCATGATGTTTTGCGTCACAGAATCGGCCTGACTTATGAAGCTGAAGCTGAAAATATCACCAGCGAAGACATCATCAACGAAATTCTAAATACTGTTGAAGTTCCTTAAAGAGTTTGGAGCCATAGAAATCATTAATAATATTTACAATGTCATCATTTAATCAATTTGAAGAAATAAAAGCTTGGCAAAAGGCCAGAACACTTGCAAAATTGGTATATGACATCGTCTCAAACCCACGTTTTAAGAATGACAACAGATTGCGTTCACAGATGTTGGGATCTTCCGGATCAATTATGGACAATATTGCTGAAGGGCAAGGGAGAGGTGGAAATAAAGAATTCAAACAGTTTTTATGGATTGCAAAAGGTTCATTTTCTGAATTAAGATCCCAGCTATACAGATCATTTGATATAGGTTTCATTGATAAAAAAAACATTTGATGATCTATTTAATAAAGCGAACGAAATTGAGAAAATGATTAAAGGAATGATAAATTATCTGGATAAGTCGGAAGTAAAAGGCAATGAACTACCCCCGCCGCAGAGCAGCGGGGTATCAAAAGGAGATTATTAATCGCCCCAAGGGGCGGGGAATTAATCCCTTGTCCGCCTCAGGCGGATTAAATACAAAAACACTTAACCATAAAACAGAACCGGAGGAAACACAAAACTCAAAACTCGCATCTCAAAATGGAAGCACAGGAATTATTTAAGAAGGTCCGAAAAATAGAAATCAAAACCCGGGGTTTGTCCAGACAGATCTTTTCGGGCGAGTATCATAGCGTTTTCAAAGGCCGGGGAATGGCATTCAGTGAGGTGCGTGAATATCAGTTTGGTGATGACATTCGCAGAATTGACTGGAATGTTACGGCACGTTTCAATCATCCCTTCGTTAAGATCTTTGAAGAAGAGCGTGAACTGACGGTAATACTTTTGATTGATGTTTCCGGTTCCAATAATTTTGGTACAAACGGGCAGTTAAAGCAGGAACTTATTGCAGAAATTGCTGCCGTACTTTCTTTCTCGGCCATCCAAAATAATGATAAAGTGGGCGTGATCTTTTTTTCAGACAAAATTGAGAAATTCATTCCACCTAAGAAAGGTTCTTCACATATTCTTAGAATTATAAGAGAACTTATCGATTTCAAAGCTGAAAATAAAGGCACCAACATTTCTGAAGCACTTCGTTTTCTTACTAATGTTATTAAGAAAAGGGCCACAGCTTTTCTGATTTCCGATTTTATGGGTGAAGGTTTTGAAAAAGCAGTTCAAATCGCCAAACACAAACATGACCTGATAGCAATCCGCATCACCGACCAGCGGGAAATTGCATTACCGGATGTGGGTTTAATGAGAATGATTGATGCCGAGACCGGAGAAAAAATGTGGGTCAATACAGGAAACAAAGCCGTAAGAAGGCGTTTCAATCACTGGGCACAACAAAAAACCCAGGAGTTGGATATTTTATTTTCCAAGTTAGGTGTCGATGTTGTGAAAGTCAATACGGGCGAAGATTACATAAAACCTTTAATCAAAATGTTCAAAAAAAGGGAGGCAAGAAGTTGAAAATGAGAAGAACGATGTCAGTGTTTAAAGCATCCCTTGCCGGTCTGATCACCATTCTTTTTGTGAATGCAACTCAGGCTCAGATGACCACAGTGAATGCCACTTTGGATACCAATGCGATCATGATCGGCGACCAGATAGGACTTAATCTCAATGCTAAAGTTCCGAAAGGATTTAAGTTGGAATGGCCGGTTTTGAATGACACACTGGCGCCTCATATTGAAATGATCAAAAGCGGGAAGATTGATTCGATTACCAGCAACGGATTTACCAATTTAACCCGCCACATTACCATAACATCTTTTGATTCAGGGTATTTTACCGTTCCACCGCTTAACTTCAACCTTATTCATAGTGGCACCGGAAAAGTAGATACGCTAAGTACCCAAATGCTGTATTTGCATGTTTACACGCCCATGGTAGATACTTCCAAAGCCTTCAAAGTCATTAAAGGTCCTGAAAAAGAGCCTTATACTCTGGGGGAAATTCTTCCCTGGGTTTTATTGGTACTTGTGGGAATTGCAGCCATCATTTTCCTGACTTTGTTCATCCAAAGGAGGAGGAAAAACAAACCGATGTTTGCGAAAAAACCCAAACCTAAGTTACCGCCCTACGAACTGGCGATTAAGAAGCTGGAAGAATTGCGGCTGGCAAGAGTCTGGCAGGCAGGGAAGCTTAAACTCTACTATACTGACATTACGGATATTATGAAAGAGTATTTCACCGATCGGTTTAGGTTTGAAGCGCTCGAAATGACATCGGATGAGATACTGGACCACCTTCAGAAAGAAAAGATAAACAGCCAGGCGATAGGCAAATTAAAAGACACTTTGGTATTGTCTGATCTGGTGAAATTTGCCAAAGCTGTTCCTTCACCGTTGGAAAATGAGACCACGTTGAATTTCTGTGTTGATTTTGTCAATGAAACCAAAATTCTTCTTCAACCGGAAGAAGAAGAAGGCAAGGAAAATCAGGTCAGTGAAGAAAATATTGAAAACGAAGAAAAAAAGGGAGACGAATAAATGTTTGGAATAGACACATGGAAAAACCCGGAGTTTCTTTATTTACTCCTGCTGATCCCTTTGCTGATCGCATGGTACTGGTTTCGTGAAAAAGACAGTACGCCTGAAGTGCGTTTTTCTGGATTGCAGTATTTCAGGGGCTTTTCTCAAAATACAAAAGCCCGATTACGGCACAGCCTTTTTATACTCAGAATACTGGTTATCAGCTTATTGATTGTTGCCATGGCACGGCCACAATCTACTTCTTCCAGACAAAATATCAATATTAAAGGGATTGACATTGTTTTGGCGTTAGACGTTTCGGGAAGTATGAGAGCCCGGGATTTTACTCCCGACCGGATTGGTGCTGCAAAAAACATTGCAGCCGATTTTATTGAACACCGGCCCAACGACCGGATCGGTTTGGTAATTTTCAGCGGGGTGGCATTTACCCAGGCTCCCTTAACTTTGGATCACAGCATGTTATTAACGTTACTGAAAGAAGTCAAGAGTGGAATGGTGGAGGATGGAACAGCAATCGGCGACGGGCTTGCCACAGCGGTAAGCCGCCTACAGGAATCCAAAGCCAAATCAAAGGTCATCATTCTGCTGACCGACGGGGTCAACAATATGGGGGCCATCGACCCGCTTTCGGCTGCAGAAATGGCAAAACTGTACGGGATCAGGGTTTATACCATCGGAATTGGTACACAAGGCTACGCCCCGTACCCGGTTCAAACGCCTTATGGCGTTCAGATGCAACAGATGAAAGTACAAATTGACCAAGCCTTGTTGCAGAAAATTGCCCAGACCACCGGCGGTGAATATTTCAGGGCCACAGATACACCTTCTTTGAAGAGAATTTTTGGAGAGATCAATAAACTGGAAAAGTCTAAGATCGAAGTACAGCAATTTCAGAAAAAAACGGAAAGATTTTTCCCATTCGCATTGTTTGCACTGCTGTTGTTTGTTGCTGAAGTGAGTTTAAGATATCTGGTATTTAAGAAATTACCATGATTTAGATCAAAAGAAAAAAGAGCATGATTCAATTTGAACATAAAGAATTTTTCTGGGCATTTTTGCTCATCGCGTTGTTTGTACTGCTATTCTGGTACTTTAACGGCTGGAAAAAAAATGCATGGAAAAGATTTGGAGAAGTCGCTTTGACAAACAGGCTGATTCTGCAAAAATCAAATGCCCGTTCTTTCCTTAAATTTCTTTTATTGATGCTGGCTCTGGTTTTTCTTGTTTCAGGGATTATTGATCCAAAAGTAGGCTCCCGTCTTGAAAAGGTAAAACGAAAAGGTATTGATCTTTATATTGCACTTGACGTTTCCAATTCCATGCTGGCCCAGGATATTCAGCCCGACCGTCTCGACCGGGCCAAGATGGCTATTTCCAATCTAATAAACAAATTACAGGGAGATCGTGTGGGCTTAATTGTTTTTGCCGGGGAAGCTTTTAAACAGCTTCCGTTGACCACAGATTATTCGGCAGCGCAACTTTTTTTGTCGGCCATCAGTACCAAAATAGTGCCGGTGCAGGGTACTGCTATTGGTTCTGCCATCAACCTGGCAACAGAATCATTTGGAAATGACAAACATAACAAAGCCATCATTATCATTTCAGACGGAGAGAATCATACTGACGATCCCATTACTGCAGCAAAGGAAGCAGCGGCAAAAGGAATTCGTGTATTTACCATCGGGATGGGCCTGGCTGAAGGCGCACCCATTCCCATTTCAGACAACAATGGTTCGATAACCTATTTAAAAGATAGCAAAGGAAATGTCGTCGTCACGAAACTCAATGAACAGATGTTGCAGAATATTGCAACAGCAGGCGACGGAACCTATTCCCGCGCTAACAATGCCAGCGTAGGCCTTGACATAATTTTGAAAAACATTAACAAAATACAAAAACAGGAAATTGAGGAAAGGCAGTTTACTGATTTCGTGCACCGGTACCAATATTTTCTGTTACCTGCCATTTTGCTGTTAATTCTGGAATTGATTATTGTTGAAAGAAAACCCGAGTGGGCATCAAAATTTGATTTTTTTGGAAAATGAGAAAGCATAAAATATTATATTGGATAATTTCGGTAATAATGGGCCTTACAACCTTCCAGGTAAACGCGCAAAACGTTAAGCCTTTGGTAAGGAAAGGGAACGCGTTGTTTAAAAAGGGCAAATTCTCCGACGCAGAAGTTGCATATAGAAAAGCACTGGAGAAAAATCCAAAATACGAAAAGGCACAATTTAATCTTGGGGACGCTATTTATCAGGAAAAGAACTTCAAAGAAGCCGCTCCCCTTTTCAATAATCTTATCAAAAATTCAAAAAATAGCGGATTAAAAGCTAATTCGTTGTATAATCGGGGTAACACTTTGATGCAACAGAAACATTACGAGAAAAGCATTAAAGATTACATCAATTCACTGAGGATCAATCCTAATGATTATAATGCCAAGTACAATCTCGAGTATGCCCGTAAAAAGTTGAAAAAACAACAGCAAAAGAAAAATCAGAACAGGAAGAATAAAAAACAAAATAAAAACAAAGAGAAAAACAAAAAAAATAAGAACGATAAAAACAACAAGAATCAGAATAACAAAAATCAGAATGGAAAGAGTAATTCTCAAAATCAAAAACAGCCCAGCCAGCCACCCCACATGTCAAAAGCTGATGCCCAGCGCATGTTGGATGCTTTAAGAAATAATGAAAAAAATACTTTAAAGAATTTAGAAAAACGTAAGGCCAAGGCTGTAAAGGGAAAACCCAACGGAATTAACTGGTAAGATTTTCCAAAAGAGAGAAAACTTTTTGAAAAGGGCAATAAAATATCCGGCCTGACGATTTAAAATTAATCCTATTTTTGAATAAAATATGGCACATCTATGAAAAAAACCGGGATTTATATCATGCTTCTATTTATGCTGAGTTGGCATTTTACTGCAGTAGCAGGAGAAGTTCATCTCATAGCCCGGGGACCTCATCAAGTTGTTGTGGGGCAAGAGTTTCAAATTATTTATGACGTCAATGCAAATGCTTCTGACTTTACACCGCCTAACTTTCAGGGGTTGCAAGTTCTTTCAGGACCAAACACTTCGACAAGTTCCAGCTTTCAGATTATTAACGGACAAACCAGCCAGTCTTACGATGTTTCCTATACCTACATTGTAATGGCCGAGAAACCCGGGACCATTCATATTGGGGTTGCTACCATTACCTTTAAAGGGCAAAAATATTTATCCAACAACCTTCAGATCAATGTAGTAAAAGGAAGCGCCAAAGCACAGACTTCGAACCCAAACATGGGCTCATCAGGGATGTCTGGTTCGCGGAGTCAACCTCAGGCAACTGAAAATGTTGGAACGGTCAGTAGCAAAGATGTTTTTATCAGGGCTTCCATTAATAATTCGCATCCCTACATTGGCCAACAGGTCGTAGTGACTTACAAGATCTACACGCGTGTACCGGTTTCCAATCTTGCCATTGATAAAGTTGCATCTTTTAAAGGGCTCTGGTCTCAGGATCTTTTGAGTAAAAACACCACGCTTAAACAGCAAAATAAAATGATTAACGGCAAACAATATGTTGTTGCCGTTATAAGAAAGTTGGCTTTGATCCCGCAGCAAACAGGAAAACTGACCATTGATCCGTTGCAGTTACAGTGTACTGTTCAGATGAGAATTCAGAGAAAGCGTTCCGGTGGAAATGATCCGTTTCAGGATTTTTTCAACGACCCGTTCTTTAATCAAAACGTCAAAAACATAAACAAAACGCTTGTTTCAGATCCAGTTGTTTTGCATGTGAAACCACTTCCCCAAAAGGGGCAGCCTGCTGATTTTTCCGGCGCCGTTGGTGATTACCGTATGGAAACCAGTGTAGACAAACCAAACCTAAGTACAAATGATGCTCTTACGCTGAAGGTCACCATTACAGGGAAAGGCAACCTTGAACTTCTTGCAGCACCGAAAGTGAACTTCCCTACAGATTTTGAAACTTACGACCCCAAGGTGGTTCCGAATATTATCAAAACCAATGACGGAATTTCGGGAAGTATGGAATTCGACTATCTCGCCATTCCCAGAAATCCAGGAGAAGTGATGATCAAACCCATTACGTTTTCTTATTTCAATCCTGCGGGCAAAAAATATCATACAGAACATTCCGATACCATCAAACTTAAAGTCTTTCAGGGAAAAGGGAACAGCGGAGTAGTTTATACAGGCAATGCCCAGGAAGACATCAGATTCCTTGGAAAAGACATTCATCACATCGAAAGCGGTCCGTATGATTTCATAAAAGCCAGCGATTATTTGTTTGGGTCAACATTATTTTATGTGATTCTGGGTGCTATAATACTATTGCTCATCCTGACCATTATCTTTTGGAAAATGAAGGAAAAGAGAAAATCCAACATCTCTTTACTCAAAAACAGAAAAGCCAATAAAGTAGCACGAAACCGCTTGATGAAAGCACAGAAATTAAAGAAAGGGGGCGACGATAAAGCGTTCTATGACGAAATTGCAATTGCTTTGTGGGGCTATATTATCGACAAGTTTAACCTGAAACAGTCTGATCTGTCCATGGATTCGGTGAAAGAAAAACTGGAAGAGAAAAAAGTCTCTGAAGATACCATTTCAGGATTCATTTCCACGCTGAACAGTATTGAATTTGCCCGGTTCGCACCCGGCAACACCAAAGATAAAATGGAAAACATTTATTCTGAAGCCATGGATGCGATCATGCAGGCTGAAAAGTCGTTAAAATAAATAGGAAAGAATAATTTGACGTTATGCAAATTGTGAGAAAATGAAAAAGTATTTAAAATATATCATCCTTCTGATTTTTGGCGGTCTGGCATTGAACCTTTCTGCTTCAAATCTGGATTCTTTGATGACCAAAGCAAACAATGCTTACGATCATCAGCAGTATGATGCTGCACTGGCTTTGTACAGTCAAATCACCAAAGAAGGATATGTTTCTCCAAAACTTTACTATAATCTTGGCAATACCTATTTCAGAAAGAAAAATATTCCTGAGGCCATTCTTTATTACGAAAAAGCAAAAAAACTTGATCCTAACAACAACGAAAATATCCAATACAATTTGGGAATTGCCAACAGTATGATAGTGGATAAAATTGAACCTGTTCCCGAATTCTTCCTGAAAAGATGGTGGAATTATTTCTACAATTTGTTTGGACCAGATACATGGACGACACTCTTCATTTTATCTTTTACGGTTTTGATCTTTTTTGCAGGTATTTTCATTTTGTCGCACGAACGGCATACCCGCAAATGGTCGTTCTTTTTTGGATTCATTTTTCTCCTGACCAGCATTACCAGCCTGGGACTGGCATCACAAAGAACCTATTATTCCGAAAACCATAATGAAGCTATTGTGTTTACACCTTCTGTTACGGTAAAAAGTTCACCTTCACCAAGTAGTGTAGATCTTTTTGTGCTTCATTCAGGAACCAAAGTTCAGATCAGGGACCATGTGGACGGCTGGATTAAGATTAAAATCCGCAACGGAAGCATCGGCTGGCTTCCGGAAGCTTCTTTGCAGAAAATCTGATTTGACTTTTCAGAAACGAACTTTCCACCTTTTATTGTCTTCAAAAATTTAATTTAAGCACAAACTCAAAATTGCTTAAATTTAATGCCGTATGCTGGAGTAGCAGTTCATTGTTTCCAAGCAACGTGAAGATGGTAGCATGAGATTGAAAAACAATTCCATACAGCTCCTGATGGTTCTTGCATTGTTCAGTTTTTTTAGCTGGCAATGTCTGAAATCCACCCGTCCCGGAATACCTGAGTCCGTCCGCAAAACCATCGTATCTTCAGACATTAACGGTCCGGAATTCATGAAGGCCATTATTCACTATAGCATTCCGGAAGATTCAAACAAGCTAAAAGCTCTTTACTGGCTCATTGCAAATATGGATGGGAACTACACAGTGCAATACAGTGTCCAAGATTCATTAGGACATCAATATCATTTTCCACCGGCAAAATACAAGAATTATAATGCACTGGAGGATAATTGGGATTCTGTTGAAAATGTGGTGGGAACGCTTTCTTGCCGTGCCGACAGCTTCTGGGTGGATAAAAATCAGTTGAGCGCCGCATTTCTCATCCAAAATGTTGATGAGGCATACAAAGCTTATACAACTAATCCCCGGAGCAAATCTTATGACTTCGCACAATTTTGTCGTTGGATTCTACCCTATCGTTGTGCCAACGAAACCGTAGAACCGTTTAGAAAACATTTAATTGATGAGTATGGTTCTGAAATGAAAAACAGTCATGATCTGCATATCATCGATATTGCCCTACTGTTGAATAAACTTATAAATCAGAAAATCCATTACAAAGACAGCTACAACAAAGAAGTCAATGTGCAGACCATCTCACAACTCGAACATTCAGGTTACGGAAACTTCTACGATATCAATATTTATAAGATCAAGGTACTGAGAAGCTTTGGAATTGCAGCCAGTCTCGACTACATCCCTTTCCTGGCTGATACTTCTTTCGGTTATGCCTGGACAACTGTTCTTCTACCCGACAATTCCGAACTCCGGCTTGAGTTTCCTACAAAAGTCAAAAAACTAGATAATCCTGGCCGTGTGGCCAAAGTTTACCGCCGAACTTATGAAAAGATTAAAACAAGTTTGTTTGCCCAGAAAGACATCCACGAGACAACACCGCCGTTTCTCGGCGACTATTATTATCTGGATATAACCAACGAATTATCGTCCGAAACTGTAAGCATAAGCTGTAACAAAAAAACTGATTATGCATATCTTGCCGTTTTCAACGATGGCGACTGGCATCCGATCAGCTGGGGAATTCCATCAAAAGATTCCATCGTAACCTTTCAACGGATGGGAACCAATATTGTGTATTTGCCGGTACGGCTTGAAAAACACCGACTTTTCTGGGTCAGTGCCCCCTTTATTTTGGGTAAACAGGGCATACAGCATTCACTGATCCCGGACTTTTCTTCAAAACAAAATGTATTACTCAAAAGTACAGGCCCCTATCAAAAATTAGTTCAAGGAATATCATACACTTTATATGTCTGGGAAGGCAACTGGACTCCCTTGTTTTCATTCATCGGAAGCAAAAAAGGGATCAGTGCACAATTGCCGGATAATGGCCTTTTCCTTCTGACTGACAACGAGCTTCCCCTTCAGGAAAGAATATTTGTGGTCGGTTCCAAAGGAAATCAGGTCTTTTACTGATAAGGTGAAAAACCTATTCTCCGGATTGAGATACTCTCAAAAGTTATGTCTAAGAATGGTTATTACGGTTCAGTATAAAACATTCTAGTCTATCTTTGTCCTTTAAAGTTGAACTATGATCCCAGGGAAAAAAGATTTTACATCCACCGATTTTTTCTTTAATGAAACTTCTTTCAGCAAACTTATCAGGAAACGGATTTATCATGTATTGCTGGTAACCAGTGTTTATGATGCCTTTGTTTTGGAAGAAGACGGTAGGATTGAAGAGCAGATTTTTAACGAATACATGACTCTGAACCTTCGCTATCCACCCCGAATCATCAAAACTACTTCGCAAAAAGAAGCTTTGAAAATACTGAAAGAAGAGTCCATCGATCTGGTTATTTCAATGCTTAGTTTTAACACTAAAGGCACTTTCAAACTGGCCAAGGATGTCAAAGCCGACTATCCCGACATTCCTTTTGTGGCATTGTCTCCTTTTTCAAGGGAAACACGGCTGAATATTGAAAGATTGGATTTAAGTTCCATTGATTATGTTTTCAGCTGGCTGGGAAACAACGATTTACTGATGGCCATTATCAAGTTGATAGAAGATAAAATGAATGTTGAACATGATGTAAGGGAGGTCGGTGTTCAGGCTATCATCCTTGTGGAAGACAATGTACGTTTTTACTCCAGCTACTTGCCTAACATTTATAAAATTTTATTCAAGCAGTCGCAGGCTTTTGTAACTGAAGGATTAAACGAGCATCAGAAAATGTTGCGTGCACGCGGACGTCCGAAAATCTTACTGGCCACCAACTATGAAGAAGGCGTATTTCTTTATAAAAAATATATGAAAAACCTGTTGGGGATTATTTCCGATATCAGTTATCCCCGGCGTGGCAAAAAGGATCTGGAAGCCGGAATCCGTTTATTCAAGCGGATTAAAAAGGAAAATCCTTTTCTTCCCATGCTGTTGCAATCTTCCGATCCTGACAACATTCAGAAAGCCAAAGCACTGGAAGTAGGATTCCTTGTGAAAAACTCCCCCAGTCTGACTTACGATTTACGTGAATTTATCAAGAACTATTTTGCTTTTGGTGATTTTGTGTTCAAAGACCCGAGAACCGGGGCGGAAGTTGGAAGGGCTCATAATTTGAAAGGCATGCAGGAAAATATCTTTCAAATACCCCAGGAATCGCTTCGGTATCATATAGAAAAAGAGCACTTCTCTAAATGGCTTCGTGCGAGGGCTCTTTTTTCGCTCGCGCAGATCTTCCAAAGTTTCACCGCTGATGATTTTGAAAACATTCGTGAAGTACGCTATTTCATTTTTAATGCCATCAGCAGTTTCAGGATTACCAAATCCCGCGGCGTAATCTCCCAGTTTGACCGCGAAACTTTCGACCAGTATTTTACCATTGCCCGTATTGGTGAAGGTTCCATCGGAGGAAAAGCAAGGGGACTTGCCTTCCTTGATTCCCTCATCAACCGGAACCAGCTTTACCGTCTGTATCCCTATGTGGATATTTCTATTCCCAAAACCGTGGTTCTGGGCACCGATGTTTTCGATGAGTTTATGGAGTCGAATAAGCTTTACCCCATTGCCCTGTCGGATAAGTACAGTGATAGTGATATTCTTCGGTTTTTTGCCGATGCAAGTTTGCCCGAAAATGTTCAGGAAGATCTGTTTACCATCACATCAAGGGTGAATAATCCTTTGGCAGTACGTTCATCAAGCTTATTAGAAGATTCTCATTATCAACCTTTTGCCGGGATCTACAATACTTACATGATCCCAACTGTTGAACAAGATCTGAACAAAAAAGCGGAAATGGTAAATTTGGCGGTCAAAAGCGTTTATGCTTCAGCTTTTTTTGCTGACAGCAAAGCCTATATGAAAGCAACTGCCAATGTGATTGATGAAGAGAAAATGGCAGTTGTGTTGCAGGAAGTCTGTGGAACGAGATATGAAAATTATTTCTATCCCACACTCTCCGGGGTGGCACGTTCGCTGGATTTCTATCCTATTCCTCCCGAGAAACCGGAAGACGGAACAGCCAGCATTGCTCTGGGTCTGGGGAAATATATTGTTGATGGCGGGGGGTCATCATTGCGCTTTTCTCCAAGATATCCGACCAAAATTATTCAAACGGCCACTCCCTTAACTACTTTACGGGACACGCAGAAATATTTCTATGCTCTGGATCTGTCGCCCGATAAGTTTACCCCAAACACCAATGACGGTGCAAACCTTGTAAAACTGAGCATAAAACGAGCCGAAAAAGATGGCTCCATTAAGAAAATCGCCAGCACTTACGACCTGCAAAACAACATTATTCGCGATGGCTACAATTACGAAGGTAAAAAGATCATAACCTTTTCTTCTATTCTCAAGCACAATACATTTCCATTAGCCGAAATCCTTCAAAAAATCCTTTATCTCGGTTCCAAGGAAATGGACAAACCTGTTGAGATGGAATTTGTCGTGGATTTAAATGTGAAAAAAAATCAAAAGATCACTTTCTATCTGTTGCAAATAAGGCCTATTGCCAGCAAAAGTGAGACGGTACACCTGAGCATGAAAAATATAGAAGAGAAAAACTGCATCATACTTTCCAATTCAGCTCTGGGCAACGGAATGATTGAAGACATTAAAGATGTGGTTTATGTCAGGCCACAAACTTTTAATGCATTAAGAAATCAGGAAACGGCAGCACTTATTGGTGAGATTAATAAGAAATTCGATGATGAAAATAAAAATTACATTCTTATTGGTCCCGGCCGGTGGGGTTCTACAGATCCTTCATTGGGGGTTCCGGTAAAATGGTCGCAAATTTCATCTGCAAGGTTAATTGTGGAATCCGGACTTAAAAATTACCGCATTGACCCAAGTCAGGGAACCCATTTTTTTCAGAACCTGACTTCATTCAGGGTAGGATATTTTACCGTAAATCCATACATGGAGGATGGGATATTTGACTTGAAGTTTCTGGACCGGCAACCTGCAGTTTTTGAAAACGAAATAATCCGGCATGTGCAGTTTCGCGAACCTTTGGTTATCAAGATTGACGGAAAGAAAAATCTGGGGATTGTGATAAAACCTAAATAAATTTCATGTTTGTAGCTGCTTGCAACCAATATTCTTTACATCGGTTTCCCGAGCTAAAGTTTTGGGGAACATCTTGTCCATTTACGAAAAAAGTGATCAGGTATTGACAAAAATTTCATCGTACAAATCTTTGCCATAGCTGGTCTGTAAAGGTGCTCCTACCATTAATTTAAACGTTCGTGTTCCGTCAACTTGCCGTTCTGCCCTCAGGAAAATAGTTTTAATCCTGTTTTCATGATAAAAATTATGAGCAAATTCATATAAATGAGTTACGAAAAAAATCTTTATCCGCATCTCTAACAAGGCACTAACAATCTGATTTGCAATTTCAGAACCTTCTCTTTCATTTGTGGCACCAAATGACTCATTAAACAGCAAAACAGAGTTTGGAGTGATATGGTTGATAATTTTGTCCATCCGGTTCAGTTCTTCATCTAATTTCCCGCTTTCCATATCTACATCTTCTTCCCTTTTAAAGTGTGTTAAAAGCGAATCGCAAATGTTGGCGCTAAAATGAATGGCCGGTACAAACATTCCGCTTTGCATCATTAATTGGGCCAGCCCTATGCTTCGCAAAAAAGTAGATTTTCCACCTTGATTTGCCCCGGTAACCATGAAAAAGTATTTGCCTTCTGCAGTAATGTCATTCCCTACAACATTATGATTTATGGTCAAGGCCAGGCATGCATCATATAATCCGCTGAAGTTGTGAATGCGCTTTCCGGTTTCTGTCGGCTCAGGGAAAGAAACCGGAGCTTGCAGCACAACCAATTGTTCATATAAGTTTTGGCAGCCCTGATAAAAGGCAAGCTCTGTTTTTAAATTAATAAAGAAACTGAGAATATGGTCATCAGATTGGGATAAAGAGTTTGCAACAAGGTTAATACCTTCATCTTTTAAATGGCTTAAAGCCCTTATTCCGCTCTCGTCACGATAGCTAATATAAAAATTATAGACATCCGACTCTGAATTTTTTTCAAAGAGTCGCTTCAACCATTTTCTATCGCTGTTATGAAGCCATGGAACAATATAATTAGAGATTAGATGCTGCAACCAATTCTGTTTTTCATACCTGATTTTACGTAGTTTGTAATTCTTCCCTTTATTCCCCTCCCCCAACTGTGCGCTAATCAAAACTCCGTTTTTAAATTTCAATGCTGCAAGATGATTTTGCATTTCTTCAAAATAGTCATCAGTAAGTTCCTGTTTGAGCATTTCAAAAAGATGTGTAAATCCTTCAGAATCAAAACTGCCAGAATGTTTAACAGCAATAGTTCGAAGTCTTTTGAGTTCTTCAATGAAAATATGCAGGACCCTTATGGAACGGCTCAAAATGGCATCGGGGTAATCACTAAATATACCGAGATAATTTTCTTTCTCTTTTTCAATTGCTTCAACAGCAATCTCATAAATTTTATCGATAATAATGGAGTTTTTCAGACAATCACGAAGAATTTGCTGCCGGTACCGGATGATGTCTGCATCATTATCAAGACCGGATAAAATAACCATTTTTACTACTTCATAAGTAAAGTCATCTTCCTTTGCCATAGCTGTCAGGAGCGTATTTAGTTCCAAATCCTGCATCATTGCATCGGCATTCCAAGGCAAATCCTGTCCGGGATTAAAATCTTCATTTCGATACAGTAGGTGAACTTTCATAATCTTAGACGTTCTATTATGTCATTGTATGTCAGCTTATACTTTTCAACGATGGATAATGCATAGGCAAGACCATTTGCAGGATTTCTTACAATTTTGAAAGTCCTGACTGCAGGATCTTCGGGGATCACAGTACTTATCATGCTAACAGTTTTTTCATTAAATGAAGCCAGTTCGTCAATAAAAGTCACCCAAACACCCAATAAATCCAGCTCAGCAATTCTTTCCATGATTTTCTTACTTAAAAAGACCTGGTCATAAAGTGTAGTTGAAGTAAATATTTCATTGATGATGATTAAGCTGTTCGTTGAGGCTCTCTCTAAAATATTATGAATTCTAAACAATTCATCATGCAACTTCCCTCGTAGATTTACAATATTTTCTTCCTTCTCAAAATGTGTAAGGATTTTATCACAATGGAAAAGCAGGGCTTTACTTCCGGGAACCGGACATCCAAGCCCTGTTAGATAATGCATTTGTCCGAAACTTTTAGCAAAAGTTGTTTTTCCCCCCTGATTAGGCCCGGAAACAATTATCATTCTTTCTTTTTTTCTAAGAAAAAAGTCGTTGACTACCGGACTTTTTTTCTCACTGAGCAGTTTGGATGCCAATGCCAGGTCAAAACCTCCTTGGTTATAGATTTCTTTACTTTCTTGAGAAATTTGAGGTAAACAGAACTTTAGTCCGATTTTTTTTAGGGGGGTGATGTAGTTTATATAGCTAATATAAAACTGTATCTCGCGGTCAAAAGTTACAATCGCCGGGTCGGCAAAATTGAGATTCAGCTTATAAAACAAGTGCATTTGAGAGAAAACATCAGGATATAGTTGAGACACGCCTACCAGTATCTGTGCTTCAACCTGGTTCAGATTAGACGACCAATTAATTTTTGCTTTGTGGTCTTTAACTTCTCCCTGTTTGAATTTTAAAAAAGTATTTTCTACCTCTGTAGAATAATTCTCTTCTGATTCATACTTACGAACGTGAACCTGAAGTCCCTTAATATGAATATCGTATTCTATTAAAGATAAGTAATCCATTATATCTGTAGCTACTCCAGACAAGGATATAAAAACCTCAGACTGGATGTAATCCTTCAGATATTTGCTAAACATCAACAAACCGCTGGATTTTAAATGGATGGGGGACAAATCCTTTGAAAGACCGGCTACCGCTTCGCAATATGAGTATACAATGTCCAGGAATAAACGTTCTTTCTGGTTATTATAAAATAACTTTTCAATTGCGGCCAACTCTTCACGCATCTTTTTCATTTTGGCAGCAAACGAATCCAGTACTTCCATTAGAACATCGCTTTCAAGGTCCTTCATTATTTCCTGGCGGTACACAATAGTTTTCCCGTCATTCAAATAAGCGTAATAGAATGGCTTCAAATCATATTCTTCTTTACCGGAAAGAATCGTATCAATAACCTGGTCAAGATTTAAATCGGAGAAAAATGTAAAATCCTCAGGTTTATTAGTTACGGTTTCAATAGTTTTACCTTGGTCGAACAAAATACTTCGGAAAGTCATACAAAGTCCTCCTGATTAATGATATCATTATTTGTCAGAATCGGGTGAATGGGAATGAGAAATATCTTTCTCTCCCTTTTTATACAGCAAAACATCTACTTTTTCTAAAGTAATCAAACATCCGTACAACATCTTTTCAAAAAATGAATTTAAAACTTCGTAAAAGACCATAATTTTATCTTCTTCATCAATTATTTCTATGGCAACAGGCTCTTTATCAGAAAGCTCCATAAATTTATATGAATGTAATATTGACCCCTTCCCAAATCCTTGAATTCCTTCTATGACTGTTGCACCGGCCAGTCCCTGTTTTTTTGCCCTATAAACTATCATCTCATAAAGTGTCCGGTATTTGAATATATCCGTCGAGTCAATAAAAATTCTAAGCAAAATATACTTGTCTTTAACTTCCATAAGATATAAACTTTTATATAATGATAAAACAGAGTCTAACAGTTTTAAATATTAGCACTAAAACACCAGCATCCCAATGACAAAAACCGTTATGAACAGGACCAGGATATATGTAACATAAGCACCAATTTTCCCATTCATCAAAACTAAAGCCACTTTCTCCCCTATATTATGAACTGTACGCGCGATGGCTTCTGAAGGTCCAATTAAAATATCTTCAACTACAATTCTTGCATGTGTTTTTGATTTTATTTCCCGCGTATGATAAAACCTGCTAAGAATATGCTCCAATATTTGGGAGTAGGCAGGAGCGCTAAAGAATTCTTTTTCTGCAAGTTTAATCCCGCCATTCCATGAAGCAACTTTTCTTACCTGTTTCTTATTTTTTATAAAAATTAAAGCCGGAATAATCATTAAAACGACCATAATGATTCCGATAAAGGTCGGGGAAATTACGCCGAAGATGGGATTTCCTGAAGCAAGAACAAGTGGTGCCGGAACTCCTAAAAACCCTGTCAGGAGCTGAGGAAAACCAATAAAAATGATGATAAGTGGCAATCCGATGCCGCCCAGTACAATGATAGATTCCAATCCTATTTCTGCAATATGCATCAACCGATTGGGAATGGGACGGCTTTTGCGGCCGTGGTCGTATCCAAGGGCGGTGTAACCAATTATTTTTACCATAGCAAAACTAATCAGTCCTATTGCAAGGGCTATAAGTATTCCGGACAGTGCAGTAAAAAAGGCAAGTGCAATGCTGGGAAAACGATAGGATTGAAACAAAGTTTCCAGGATCATCCATTCACCGGCAAAGCCAATCAACGGAGGAAAGGCGCTAAAAGAGAGTGCCGAAATAACAATACCAAAAGCAGGGATTCTGCCTACACCACTCCATACCCCCCTGGCCTCATCAATAGTATGAACATTATAAGCTTCTTTGGCGTGACCTATCGACATAAACAATAATGTTTTTGACAAAGTATGGGATATTACAATGATGATGGAAGCTGCCTGGGCAAATGAAGCCAAATAATGCAGATTTGCAATATTAAAACCCTCGGCAAGTGCATAAAAACCAATGGCCGTTAGTATCATCCCATTGTTTTCGACTGTTGAGTAGGCTGGCAATAATTTTATTTTATCTGCAGCAGCAGCCTGCAGGCCGCCCCAGAATGCAGAAAAAGCGCCAAGCAGGATTATAATAATGTCCCAGGTTTGATCCTGGGGCAACAAAGGAATAATTCTCTCAAGCCCATAGACCCCCATTAAGGTTAGCGGAGCGCTTAGCAAAGCGGCTGTATTATCAGGAATTTCACCGTATATGCCCCTCATCCAACCATGAAATGGAACAATGTCCATTTTTATGATAAAGCCTAACGATAAGAGTATCAGGATAAAAGTACTGCCGTGATGCAGGGCATCAAATGACAAGCTTCCTGTAGAAGAATATAATGCAGCAAACCCAATCAATAAACAAACGGTTGACAGTTCACCAAAAGCAAGAAAACGAAAAGAACGTTCGAAATGCTTCCCCGGGCTTTGCATCATTAAAAACGCAAAAATGGTCATGATTTCCCAACCTATAAGCATCGTAATTCCATCGTGTGCCGTTAAAATCAATAACATCCCAATCAGGGATAAGTTAAATCCAAGAGAAATTCTTTTTTGGGGATACAGATTTGAATAATCGATGGAAAATAATGCCAATGCCATCCAAGATAAAGAAGCAATAATAATGAAGATAGCAGATAAGTGATCTATGGACAGGCTAAGTTCAATATTATTCAATAAAGAAAATTTCCAAATAATTAGAGTATGGGTCAATGCATAGCAACCTGTCAGAAACGCGCTTAAGGAACCACCAAAGCCAAAAATATAGCTCGCCTTTTTTTTTGAAGAAAAGACAGCGCCTGATGCATACAAAATTAATGCGATACTAAATAAGAATTTCATGACTGTTTTCTTTTGATTTTAGCTACATTCAGTAAGAGCCCTAAAATTTGAGAGGGAGTTGGAATTCCTGTTAATTCCGCAATATGATTCGGTAGCTCAGGAAATTCAACACGATCCGGACGGTCGGGATAATCATTAATAGTTATTATATAAAAAGGTCTTGGCAGCTGTGCTATTGTTTCTATCAGAGGGTCAATCATCAATTTAACAGGTTGTCCCAATACAAGTAGAACATCTGCATGTCGCGGGGAATCTGTCAGATAAATACCAAAACGATGAATATTATATTGCGGGGCTTCAAGGGCACTGATCTCAAAATTCAGGGCGTTACTGCTCCCGACATCTATTATATATACAAATAAGGAACGATTGAATATGCCTGTCGCAGTAAAACGTAATTTTACAGAAGAAAGATATTCTTTCTGTTCAGTCAGTTTTCTTTTTAATCCAAATAAAGGCCACCATCGTATCATATTGTCAATTATTATAAATTAAACCTTTGTCGTTATTAACAAATCATCTATTTTAGCATGCAGCATCGGCAAAGTGTACCCCGAAGGAATCGACCACAAAAGGAAAATCAGTAAATATTTGTCCTTCGAGGACATGCGAAATAGCATACATCCCGGGATAAGACGGGGTAAAAATATCGACGTGCTGCACTCTTCCATCATTAACCTCCACATAATATCCGAGGGCCCCGCTCGGGGAATTTACTACTGCATAACCAGTTCCTCCGATCTTTGTAAATTGAACATCATCTTCCTGATCATCATACCAGGAATCGCTTGCGCGTAAATGATTAATCAGATATTGACATGAGTTTGCGATTTCTTCAGCCCTGATTTCCATTCTTGCCAGCGCATCCCCTTCATTCTGAGTGATCACAGGAAGGCTTATCAAATGCTCCGTGGTACTATTCAGATCATCTTTTATCCCGCAAGCACGTAAGGACGGGCCCGTTAAACCTATCTCTTCAGCCTGAGCAGAAGTTATGGCTCCTGCCGAATGCAGACGGTCCAAATAATTATAATTGGTCAGGCTGTGTTTATATAATTTTGTAAATCGTTCCGCCAACTCCCGGTAACCCATTGCAATCTTTTGAATATCTGAAATAGCCGGTGTGTGATTTAGTTTGCCAATGTTGTTGATCCCCATCAGATAACGGGATCCGGCAAGGCTTTCATTTAACCGGAGTGCGTCTTCAAAAAGTGCGCTTACATGAGCGGCCAATACTTTTTGTGCAGCGGAGGAAGCCAGTTTATAAATGAGGTGTAAATGATTGTAAATACGCTCTGACTCTATAAAAAGCGTACGCCAGTTTTTAGTAAGCAGCGAAGGGTTTATCCCCTGAGCCATTTCAACGGCCCTGCTAAAAGCAATTGAATGGGATACAGCAAAATTACTGCATACTCTTTCTGCCATCACCAGTGCTGTTTCTGGCGATTTATGTTGCATGGCTTTTCCCATTTCCCTTTGTTTCCAACTGATATCAATTGTGGCACGTAAAATCTTTTCACCATAAGTGTATAAATGGAAACAACCGGCTTCCCGAATACCGGATGTAACCGGACCATAGCGAAACCGAAATACTCCGGGGCCACTCATCGGCATATCGTTGATTTTAAACGGGTGTTGCTTTAAGATCGAATAGTTGCTATACATTTTTTCCGGGCTATTCCCGTCAGCCTTAACCAGGGAAGGTCGTCCATTGTCCAGAATAAAAAGCTGTTCGCCTTCGTCGGTTGCTATAATGCCTATCAATAGTTTCATGGTTACAAAAGATTTTTTAACAACAATTCGACATAAGGAATAAACAGTATCACAAGGAAGGATAAAACCAGATTGACAATGGCAATCCACGATTCTATGTGCGGTCGTTCTCTTTTGATATTTTCATTGCCCGTAAAGATCATTTTACCAGTCTGGAAATTAACAGCAATGAATGCAATGGCAAGGAACAATATTACAACCAGGGCTATTAACCATCCGTATTGTGCAATAAGCACCGAAAAGATAAACAGTTCCCCAACGAAAATGGCAAAAGGCGGTGCTCCGGTAACAGCCATGGCCGCGATAAAAAGCGTGGAGCCAGCACGTGGCAACCGTTGCATCAGTCCGTTTACTTTTCGGATATCAGTGGTGTGATAACGTGACAACACATCTCCGGTAAGGAAAAAGACACCGGACTTTGCTAATCCATGCGAAATAATAATAATCACTGCGCCAAGCAATCCATACCCGCCCAATGAAAAGCCAATCAAAATCATGCCCATATTTTCCATGCTTGAGTAAGCGAACATTCTTTTGTAATTGATTTGCACGGTCATCATCAATGATGCTGTTACCACCGTAAGAATACCCAGTATTAAGGCAAATAATTTTATCGTAACGGCAGGGTAAATCTGTATGAGCCTTGCAATAGCATATAAAGCTACGGGCAGTAAAACTCCCGAAAAAATTGCGCTTACCGGAGCAGGTGCTTTGCCATGTACATCAGGCAGCCAGGTGTGCATGGGAAAGATGCCTGCTTTAGTTCCGAAACCGACGATCCCCAGTAAAATGCCGATCAGAAATACCCGGTTATCCGGATGGGATAACAATAACTTATGAATACTCAACGTGCCTGCCGAACCGTAGATAAAAGTTATGGCTATAAGAGAGATAACCAGGCCGGTTGAAACGATGATCACATATCGCCATGCCGATTCCACCGTTACCTGGTTGTTTTGTGTAGCGATCAATAAAGCGCTGCTTACCGTGGTAGCTTCTATGCCTACCCATGTTAACCCTAAATTATCTACGCTCACGGAAAAAAACATGGTGGCAACAAAAACATTTAATAAAAAATAATACAACCGGTGTTGAAATAAAAGATTGCCGAGATGTTTGAGATAAGGTAATGAATACAGGACAGTACTTAAATATACCATCGCGATAGTCAATATTAACAATTTGGATAGTCCGTCTATATATAAATAACCATCAATACAATCAGGTTGAAAGAGGAGATATACAGCCGAAACCAAAGAAAGTACCGAAGCCATGACAGACATGGTTTTATCAATAAAACGAACCGGTAAAATGCATAATACAGCCCCGAAGAGACTAAAAAATATCGGAAGTAAATAAATGATATGTTGATTCATAACCTGTATGTTTAGCTATCCACGTAATTCTGATTCTGCCGTATCCCCTTCCTGGAGAATAGCGCTCTCTCTTACCCGTATAATGAGGCTGGACACGACAACCAATCCCAGAAGATCCAATATAACACCCGCTTCAACAATAAATGGCAACCCGCCAAAAACCCATCCCGAAAGCATAACAACAGCATTCTCCATTACTAAAAATCCAATCATCTGGATATAGGCATGTTTGTGTGAGATGATAAGCAGTGAGGCCTGCAGAAACAGGGCAAAAGGCACGGAACCCGATCTGACCTTCAATACCGAGTATAAACTATTTTGATAAATAAAATAGCCGATGGCAATCAGAACAAGAGACAGTAAAATAGATCCTCCCACACCCAGCAACGGCTTATCTTCCCGCACCCGCCATGGTTTTTCATACAGGCGGTGTAAAGCTTTGTTCATAACAACAGGAATAGTTATCCCGCGGACAACAATGGTAAGTCCTGCCAAAATAAACAGCATATATTCTTCCTGTGGCCGTCTCAGCCCCAGCAATACCAAAAAGAGGGCTATAATGAAAGAAGAAGAAGCAAATAAAAAGATTATTCTCTGTACATTTATTTCCCATTGCATGAGTAAAGTAAACACGATAAGCAGAAAGCCTAATACCTCAAATACCTGATTCATAATCATTTTATTATAAAATAAGCCAAGCTTGCAAGGAATGCCAATGCAAAAGCCACAGCGAGAAAATCAAAATTTTTATATAATCGAAACTTGGAAACCGTAGTATTCAAAAGAGCAAATATCATGATCAGTCCCAACAATTTTAACAAATGAATACCCATGTAAACAATGATACTCAAAAACCCACTATTTTCCATGGGTACGCCAAAAGGAATAAGATAAACATTGAGAAACACGCTCATCAAAATAAAAGTCTTCATGTAAGATGCCAACTTATACATTGCCAGGTCTTTTCCGGTATATTCAAAAGGCATAGCCTGGTCTATCATCCCCAACTCACCATTTGTATGCGATTCTATGGGCAGCTGGCCCGTTTCCACGATGAGTATCATAAAAAACGCCACGGTCACGAATCCATGTACCAGTGAATAAAACCATTGGGGAGAACTTCTAAGAACATTGTTGATAACAAACGGGTTATTGGTATTGGACATGACACCCAACATAATGAATATGAGTACCATGATAGGTTCTGTGAATACTGCCAGACTTGCTGAACGCGATGTCCCGAGGTGAGCGTAATTGCTGCGGCTGTCGATAGCAGAAAACTTTTTGATGGCTGCCGCTGCGCCAAAAAACAGTCCCCCGCCTATAAAATCGGCACTCGGTGCAAAAGGTAAAGGAAAAGCAGTGATTATCGGCAGAATCATCGCCAGAAATGCGTAAAACATTACAATTACATAAGGACCCAACCGAAAAACAGGAGAGGAGATTTGTGGTACCAGACTTTCTTTGTGGAAAAGTTTGGCGAGATCGAAATAGAGTTGAAAAACAGAGGGGCCCTGTTTAGATTCTATACGCTCTTCAAGAGATAGCTGCACCCCAACGATCAACGGAGCAGCCAGGAGCACATATACTATTTCAATAAGACTATATAAATATAACATGGCATATACTTAAAATAGATTAATTGCAATCATTATTTAAGTAGGAGCCATTGGTTGTGAAATACAACTTTTAAGCGAGTTCCACCGCTACGTCCTTGTAATATTGTACAAATGTAAGTAAAAAATTATTTAACAGTTATAGGAAACCGACACAATTTATTAAAAGAACTTAAATGTACCCTAATCACATTATCAGGATGTTTTTATCTTTTCTCACGGGTTGGACCACAATAAAAACTTACCTTGCTGATCAGGCAGTTCGGAAACGGAAGTATTCAAAGAATCTGTGCAATAGCGTAGGCCAGCTCATGAAAGGAAGCGAATTTTAGCCGGAATTATTTAAGCCTGAAGCTTAGGTAGGAAAAATAGAATTAAGGATCGTAATAATAGTTTTCTCATTATTGCGTTGTTTTTTAAAGACATTGAAAATAGAAATTACTATCTTTAGTTTCTGGAATAAAGGTCGTATGAGACATACTTTTTACTTCATCATTATTTTCGTTGGTATTTTTCTTTCTTCCTGCCAAAATCATCAGGGAAAGGTAGTTACTAGAAAAATACAGTATGATGTTTCAATTAAAAGCCCCAACTCCAATTACGATTGGTGGATTCAAAATATTTCAGGACCACAGCGCGAATATCTGGTGAAAATGATTCTACGTGGCGCTTTGGACGGCAAATATCAGGCTTTTGATTATTTCTACAAACCCATCAGTAAAGAAAAGGTAGCACAAATTCTTTATGACACAGTTCATAAAGAAATCAGGGGAAAGAACCCGCCTTACGAATTGAAAGACACTCTGATTATCAACACAATTTCCTGGGAAAATATTGAAAAACTTCGATTTATGGAAGAGTGGGTTGTCAATCAAGGAAATTTATCATTCCGGAAAAAAGTTGTGGGCATTGCGCCTGTTGCCAGGATAACAGATGAATCTGGAAACACAAGGTGGCAACCGCTTTTCTGGATTTTCCCAGATAAAAATTATTTGAAGAGGATGAAACAAAATTCAGAGTTTACCCCATAATTTTTTGATTGATTAATAACATCTCTTTGTGAACAAAATCAAAAAGCGCCATAACTTTTGCCTATCGAAAGTCATAAATTTGTGATTAATGATCAGGATTAAAAATTTCATTCGACAAACGTCTATCCTTCTTTTCTTCCTGCTGGCAATGTTACCGGCATCTGGCCAGTCCATCTACCGCCTTACCAAAGAATACATCCATAGATACAAAGGCATCGCTATAAAGGAGATGAAATTGTACAAGATTCCCGCATCCATTACTTTGGCTCAGGCTATTTTAGAGTCCGGGAGCGGAGAAGGTAGGCTGGCTCGCAGAGCAAACAACCATTTTGGTATCAAATGCCATAACGGCTGGACCGGCAAAAGCATCAGGATGACAGACGACGTGCGGCACGAATGCTTTCGAAAATATAAAAATCCTGAAGCATCTTTTAAAGATCATTCGAAGTTCCTGAGAAAAGGCGAACGCTATGCTTTCCTGTTTAAATATCCCATAACGGATTACAAAAAGTGGGCTTATGGTCTTAAAAGAGCTGGCTACGCGACGAATCCCCGATATCCGCAGCTTCTTATCAGCCTTATCGAACGGTATAAATTGTATCAATATGATAGGGAAGCACCTGTAAAACACAGAAGGGGCAAAAGATATTCTGGACCTTACATCGAACCTCTCCCTGCCCGTTTTGCCTTGGGAGGAACCAATGTAAACCACCGGCCTTTTTACATCAACAACGGAAAAAAACTAATCATTGTGAGATCAGGAGATACCTTCAAACGGCTTGCTTCCGATTTTGAAATTGGTAAGGGAAAGTTGATGAGATATAATGATGTCAACAGGAAATTTATTCTTCACCCGGGTGATATTATCTATCTCCAGAAAAAAGCCGGACGTTCTGAACGAATGTACCCGTACCACATTGTAAAGCCGGGAGAAACCTTATGGGAAATTTCTCAATTATATGGAATTAAGCTCAGCAAATTAAGATCCAGAAACAACCTGCCAAAGAAATATCAGCCGCCGGTCGGAACTCACTTGAGACTGCGATAACCCAGAAGCCTTCATTTTCGCATTATTTAAGAAATGGAAGCCGGAAATTTCCTTAATTTTACCCATTAAATTCATAAAAAGATCTGTTATGTTTCATAAAACCATTTATACCGATAGAAGAAATCGGCTAAAAAAAGAACTTGGTTCAGGGATTGCCCTGTTCCCAGGCAATGTTGATGCAGCTTTTAATTACCCTTCTAACCAGTATCACTTCAGACAGGACAGTAATTTTCTTTACTTTTTTGGGCTGGATATTCCCGGATTTACAGGCTTAATAGATGTCGACAACAATCAGGAAATCATTTTTGGAAATGATGTTGATATCGATGACATCATCTGGATGGGAAAACAACCGCTGGTAAAAGATTTGGCTGCTGAAGCAGGTATTGAAAATACGGCTCCCTATAATGAACTTGCAAAGTTTATCAAAAAAGCGCTGGATCAAGGCCGGAAAGTCCACTTTGTGCCGCCCTACCGTGGAGAAACTACCATTGAAATTGCTAATCTTCTGGACATTCCAACCGGTGCTGTAAAGCAAAATGCTTCCACGGAACTGATAAAAGCTATCGTTAAACTCAGGGAAATTAAAGATGAACATGAAATCGCTGAGATTGAAAAAGCCATGCTTACTGCTTATTATATGCATACCACTTCCATGAAGATGGCGCAGCCAGGCATCAAAGAGCAGGACATTGCCGGCACCATCGAAGGTATTTCACTGGCCATGGGAGGCCCGGTTTCATTTCCTGTTATTTTGAGTGTGAACGGACAAACCCTGCACAATCACGTTCATACTAATATTCTTGATAAAGGTCGTATGATGGTGACTGATGCCGGTTCGGAAACCGCTTTGCATTATGCAAGCGACATTACCCGGACAGTTCCCGTTGGCGGTAAATTTGATTCCCGTCAGGCAGAAATTTATCAAATCGTGTTGGAGGCAAACATGAATGCTATTGATGCTATCAAACCAGGGGTTCCTTATAAAGATGTTCATTTTTTAGCTTGCCGGACGATTGTAAATGGTTTGAAGAATCTTGGAATCATGACTGGCGATACTGAAGAAGCTGTTCAAGCCGGAGCTCATACGCTTTTCCTGCCTCACGGACTGGGTCACATGATGGGTTTGGACGTTCACGATATGGAAGGACTGGGAGAAGATTTTGTGGGTTATGATAGCACGGTAAAACGCTCTGATGAGTTTGGAACAGCTTACCTAAGGTTAGCCAAAGCTTTGAAACCGGGTTTTGTTTTGACTGATGAACCTGGCATCTATTTTATTCCCGACCTAATCGATAAATTCAAATCAGAAGGAAAATTCAAAGAATTTGTAAATTATTCCAAACTGGAATCTTACAGAACTTTTGGAGGAATCCGTATTGAGGACGATATTCTTGTTACTAACAACGGCTGCCGCGTTCTTGGGAAACCAATTCCAAAATCCATCGCTGACGTGGAAAAAACCATGGCAGAACCCAGGGAATGGTTGAAAAGAGAAGGATTTATATAATTCATACGTAAAGTTTAAGAAAAAGGCGGATTATGAGTCCGCCTTTTTCTTTACCTAAAAACCCCTAATCTTAAACAGCACTTAATTAGCCTTTAAATGCTAACTTTTTTGACTTGTATTTTGTAATAATTCCTGTCACACTATATTTTCCCGGGCCATAAACCAGCAAAGCAAACAGCATAATAATATAATAAAGGGGGATTTCAAAACCATTGTTACCTGCCTGAAATCCATGAGAGATGTGAACTGTAAAAATTGCAACAAGCATATCCACAATCAACGGAACGGCAATGACACGTGTACCCCAACCGAAAAATAATAAAAACACACCAATTATTTCGGAAGAAACAGCCAAATAAGCATTTAGTTCAGGAAACGGAATACCTATTGATCCAAACCAGGTAATAACAGCAGGCATGTTGCCCAATTTCATCATGGCCGGACCCCAGAACCCGTAAGCAAGTACAAGACGCATAAACAAAAGCAGAAGGTCCTCCAGGTTTCTCAGCTTTTGATTTACGACTTTAAAAGTTTCTGACATTTGAGATTTCATTTTTTTTGTTCTTTTTAGTGATTACTTTTTAGTATAATAGTCGCAGCAAAAGGAGTTTCCTTACACATTTCGGTATCTAAACTTGGAGATATTGAAACACAAGGAAAAGAGTTTTCTGCGTTATTAAAGAACCCTGGAGTTTATTTCACAAACGTTCAAGTATTTTTTCGGCTACCCGGAAAGAATTTGCATAGATGGTCCACGTGTAAGGCACACTTCCGCCTGTTGGCAGGAAAGAACCATCGGTAACATAAAGATTCTCAACTCCATGGGCTTTACAATTACTATCAAGGACAGATGTGCGAGGATCGTTACCAAAACGGCAACCTCCGGCCTGAAGATTGGTAGGTGGGTCTCCATTAATACTAGAGCTTACATTATGAGCTCCCAATTGCTTGAGCACGTTTTCTGCTTTTTGAGCAAGATAATTTCCCACCTTAATATCCTGAGGATGATTTTCGATACGAAGTTTTGAAACCGGAATACTCCACCGGTCTTTGACTAACGGATCAATTTCTACGAAACAATTATCGTTAGGAAGCCAATCGTTAAAGACTTCAAAGTTCAATTTTCGTAGTTTAGTAAAGTACCGGAAAAGTTTCTTTTTGTAGGAAGAACCATAGATGAAATTACCTTGCTCATCCCACTGTTGCCGATATGCTTTCCCAATTCCATTGGCATGCTCGAAAAGAAAGTCAAAACCGCCGCCTTTGGCTTTTCCCCCAAAAGATTCGTCATCTATTTCGTACCATTGCTGAATAGTCCGGTTTACAAAAACTCCCAACGTTAACACCTTATTAAATTCCTGCTCAGAAAAGTCTTCTGCGTAAAAATCTCCTGAGCCCACGCCACCACCTGAAAATATCAGGTTTTTCCCAACCTGCTGATGATTGTTGGCCAGTCCATTTGCAAAATCTTTGTTTTTGCTTAAAAGCAAAAGACGTGATGTTTCTATCGCCTGTGCAGCTACAACAAAAATATTCGCTTCGACGCTATAGGTTTTTTTCTCAGGATCATGAAAACGGGCTTTTATTACCTTTCCTTTGCCATTGGTTTCCAAATGAAAAACTTTGGAATAGGCCTTTACTTCACAATTTCCAGTAGCAATTGCCTCGTTAATCAAAGCCACTCTTGAACTTCCTTTTGCATCTGAGGAACAACCATAACTTCCACAAAAATTCGAGTAAAAACAAGCATTTCGCTGTTCTTTTTTCCTGGAAAGAATCCCCCTGGGAGTTGGGAACACCTGATATCTTAATTGGCCACAGACATTATCAATCCACTGTGAAACAACATTTTCTGCCAATGGCGGATAAGGGAAATCAGCTGTTGAACGCGGTTCAAGGTGTTTGTGCCATACTACCTTGCCAGAAACTCCAACGACTTCTTCCACTTTCCGGTAATACGGTTCCAGATCATCATAAGAAATGGGCCAATCGGCAATATTGGCTCCTTTGACGTGACCATAAGCAGAAAGAAGCCTAAAATCATTGGGTTTGAGCCGGAGAAAATAGGCGCTCATAAAATTTGAAGATCCACCAACGCAGTTACCATTCCAAAAATTGATACCGCCATGGGTATTGGCTTCATCCTTATAACTACCATCATCCTGTTTCTGTTCTATAACCTGTGGCTCATCCAACAGTCTCGGCGTATAAACACTTCTCCTGCTGCTGACAATCTCGTCTTTATTGAAATCCGATGTCGTTATCCAGGGCCCTTTTTCCAGTATAACGACAGAATACCCGGCCTTGGACAACTCATAGGCTACCGGCCCGGCTCCTGCCCCGCTCCCAATGATACATATATCGTATTTTTTCATTTTCTGATTAATTAAATTTATGTTCCCAAAGCTTAAGGCTTCGTAAACAAGAAAAGCAGGCCATACAATGGATTTAACTAAACCAAGCACTCCAATCCAAAAACTGGTGGCTGTTGAAATAAACTACCCCGAGGCAGAGCCATCGAGGTAAATGAACTACCCCCGCCGCAGAGCAGCGAGGTTATCAAAAGGAGATTATTAATCGCCCCAAGGGGCGGGGAATTAATCCCTTGT
>CAZPPK010000013.1:0-30683 GCA_964588415.1 uncultured Lentimicrobiaceae bacterium | reverse complement strand
TAAATATCCAAAAGGACCGAAAGCCAGGAAGGTTTCTGGGGCAAACAACTTTAGTTCGGATTCACGATATCAACTATCAGGGAATTCAATTATTTATCTATATTAGTACCCTGAAAATTAATGAGACAATCAAACTATCAAAACCATTGTCTTCTCTGTATCCGAAAAGGAAAATTTCTATAGCAGGCAAGGGCTTTTATTATTAAAAATGTAACTTTATGAATCCCGACACACTCAAAAGAATAAGCTTTCGATTACTCTTGTTTTTGATAGGAGTAACTTTTAGTTTTCCTGTACTTGCTCAGGAATGGATAAAAAACCTTCCTCAAGCCAAGGTAAAAAATCATACCCTGACCCTGAAAGATTATCAGAAAGCATTTATGCAAAACTGGAATGAATATGCCCTTAAAGAAACAAAGGCCAAGGAAGAAAATGAAGTACTCGATGAGAACTATGAAAAGTTTAAACGCTGGGAGTGGTACTGGGAAACACGTGTAGATTTTAAAACAGGAGCATTCCCTAAAGTTACAGCTTATGATATTTACAAGCAATACCTTCTAAACCATCCCCACAACAAAGCGTCCAATGCCAATGCATGGATTAGCATCGGCCCCAGTAAAACGTTGGGCGGATACGCAGGATTGGGACGTATTAACTGTGTGGCTTTCAGCCCAGGTGACACTAGTACCCTGTATGTTGGTTCTGCTTCCGGAGGTGTTTGGAAAACAACAAATCTGGGTGCTACCTGGACACCCACCGGTGATTTTAACAATGCTTTGGGGGTTGCCGGGATGGTGGTGGTGAACACCGGAGGCCAGGACATCGTCTATCTTGCCACTGGCGATAGAGATGGGTGGGACACTCATTCGGTAGGTGTTTTGAAATCCACCGATGGAGGCGCTACCTGGAATACTACCGGACTCACCTGGAAAACATACCAAAACGGGATGATTTACAAGTTATTACCTAACCCTAAAGACAACAATACTTTATATGTTGCTTCCAACGGCGGTTTGTTTAAAACCACCGATGGTGCCAACTCCTGGACCCATATCTCCACCAAGATTTTCCGCGATATCGAGTTTCAGCCCGGTTCCGATACCTGGATGATCGGATCATCCAACTCAGGTGAAATTTATTATAGCAAGGATGCCGGCGTTACCTGGACAAATTCATTGACTATTACAAACGGAGGAAGAACGGAACTGGCCTTTGCCCCAAACAAAAATAACGTTGTATATGCTCTTATATCCAATAATTCAGATTACGGGCTCCAGGGGTTCTACGAATCTACAGATACTGGTAACACCTTTCAGATTGTTCCCGATACGCTGAACCTGTTGGGATGGAATTGTAAAGGGGACGACAAAGGAGGACAAGGCTGGTATGACCTTACCCTTGCAGTGGATCCCAGCAATGCCAGCAAAGTCTTTATAGGTGGCGTAAACAATTGGGTAACAAGCGATGCAGGAGTTTCATGGAAAATCAGTAACCACTGGGCAAGCACTTGTGGAGGGAAAAATGATGTGGTCCATGCCGACAAACATGATCTGGTTTATCAGAAAGTGACTCATGCCTTGTTTGAATGCAACGACGGAGGTATTTACAAATCTAACGACGGGAAAAACTGGGTAAATATCGGAAGCGGCCTTGTTACCAGCCAGATATACAGGCTCAGCGTCTCACAAAATGTTCCGGGAGAAGTCCTTACCGGACTACAGGATAACGGAACCAAGTGGTTAAATGGAGGTTACTGGCAAGATGTTTACGGAGGCGACGGACTGGACTGCCTGATCGATTACGCCAACGACAGCATTCAGTATGGTGAAACTCCCAAAGGTTCCCTTTTCCGCACCAAAGATTACTGGGAAAATAGCACTTCCGTTACCAGTGGTCTGACAGGTAGCGGAGCATGGCTTACGCCTTTTGTGATGGACCCGACAAACCATAATGTACTTTTCATAGGATACAATGATGTATTCAAAACCACAAACCAGGGAGACAACTGGACTAAAGTAAGTGACTTTCAAAGTACCACCACCATCCGTTCCATGGCCATTGCTCCTTCAAACCATCTGTATGTTTATGCAGCCACGCAAAGTAATCTATATCAGAGTCAGGACGGCGGAAGTACCTGGAACGACATTACCGGATCATTGCCTGTTACCAAAGCAAGTATTACTTACATCGCAGTAAGTAATACACAGCCTGGAACTGTTTGGGTAACCTTTGGGGGCTATAACAGTTATGGCATTTACGAAACACGCAATAACGGACTTACCTGGAATGATATTTCTGCAGGCCTTCCTGCCATTCCCATTGATTGTATCATCCAGAACAAACTAAAAGATTCTACTCAACTTTATGTAGGAACCGACGTCGGCGTATTTGTCAGACAAAACAACTCGCTATGGGTTTCCTATATGGACCAGCTTCCCAACGTAGTGGTGGACGGTTTGGGGATTCAATACGACAATTCCGGCAGTGGAAAAATATATGCTGGTACCTACGGTCGCGGATTGTGGTCAACAGATCTGTTTAACGGGTATATTACACCTGTTCCCACTGCCGATTTTGTAGTGGACAGTACCAATCCAATGGCATATGATACGGTCCGGTTTACTGACCGGTCTAACAACAGCCCAACTTCGTGGAAATGGCATTTTGTCCCTGCTACGGTAAGTTATCTTTTCGGTACTGATAGTACAACGCAAAATCCGGTGTTGAGGTTTAACCAATCAGGATATTATTCTGTAACACTGACTGCCATGGGAGCCGATACGCTTACCAAAACTATCCCTTCCTACATTCTGGTAAGAAACCAATCACAGGTTACAGTTACAGTTACAGTTACGGCTAACCGAGACACTGTTTGCAAGGGTGACACCACCAGGCTTTTCGCCAATGCGGTAGGTGGCTCGGGCACGTATAAATTTGTGTGGAGTTCAAAACCGTGGGGCTTCAACTCTGGCAATCAGAACCCGGTGGTCACTCCGGCTAACGACACCACGACTTATACGGTTGCAGTACTGGACGGAAACACTGCCTCTTCGGGAAGTATTGTAATTTACCGCGTTGTATGTACCAGCATTAGCAACAACGAAGCCCTTACGGGGAAAGTCAATGTCTATCCCAATCCGAGCGATGGACGCTTTAGTGTGGTGGCGGAAAAGAACATCCAAAATGTCGAAGTACTGAATCAAAACGGAGTTGTCGTATTTTCAGAAAACTACCATGCAAAGACAGCTCCCCTAAACACCCGGTTGCCACGCGGACTGTACTTTATTAAAGTCACGCTTGCAGGTACAGGCCAGACTCGTTTGATATCACTGCTGAAACTGGTGATCCGGTAAGCAGAAAAAGCTGTTATTAGGCTAGCTTTTCCGCATGATGGTAAATTCGATGATCTGTTCCAGGGCATCGCGGGCATCATTTTCAGGAAACTCATGTAGCAGGTTGATGGCTTTGGTTTTGTATTCATCCATCCTGCTTCTGCAATAATCGATACTTCCCGATTTGTAAACGGCATCCCGGATAAACTTCAGCGTCTCGGAGTCTTTGTTTTTCTTTTTGATGAGATGCATGATCTTCTGCTTCTCCGAATGACTTGAGTTGTCCAGCAAATAGATCAGCGGAAGTGTTACTTTTTTCTCTTTCAGGTCTGTGCCGGTAGGTTTCCCCGTGATGGAAGTCTGTTCATAATCCAGCAGGTCGTCCATGATCTGGAAAGCAATCCCTGTATATTCCCCCACATTCCACAGCTTTTCTATCTGTTCCCTGTCTTTAATGGTGGAATAAGCGCCGGTGGCAAAACAGGAACCCAGCAAAGAAGCCGTTTTCTTACGGATGACTTCAAAGTAAATTTCCTTGCTCACATCCAGTTTCCTAGCTTTTTCCAATTGCAGCAGTTCTCCTTCGCTCATGTCTCGGGTGGCTTTTGAAACATATTCCAGCAAGTTATAATCCTGATTTTCTACCGCCAGCAATAAGCCTTTGGCCAGCAGATAATCTCCCGAAAGCACTGCAATTTTATTCTTCCAAAGTGCATTGACAGAAAACAAGCCCCTCCGTTTGTATGACTCATCCACAACATCGTCGTGAACCAGTGTTGCCGTATGCATCAGCTCCACAATGGTGGCAGCCCGGTAAGTAGATTGGTTGATACTGCCTACCAGTTTGGCACTGTAAATCACAATGAGTGGACGTATCTGTTTTCCTTTAGTTTTCAGGATGTATTGCATGATAATGTCCAGCAACGGGACTTTCGAACGTACCGTATCCCTAAAGACCTTCTGATAGGCTTTGATGTCCTGCTCAATGGGCTTCCTTATAGCGCTAAGATCTTTCATAGTTCCGGCAGGCCACAAATTTAGTTTTAATTTAATTAAGCAAAACAGCCTTTGAAAATTAGTTGGGGTCTGTAACGCAGACACTAAAAACTGCGAAACGCCTGTCTTACCGTTCCCACATAAGTCTGATAAGTTTTGGGATCAAACGCCTTTTGGTCAGGTATTCAATCCGGTCGTACTGTTTGGTACTCACCAGCATTCTATCAACCAGGAATTCGGTGACCGGCTCCACATCTTCAGCAATAATATCCATGGCCTTTTTATTTCGGGCCTGTTCTTCAGCACTGGCGTGAGACATCGCACTTTTCAAAAAATTCGTTTTCACCATACCGGGGCTCAATACACCGATCTGAATGGTTTCTTCTTTGACTTCTTTGGAAACCGATTTGGTGAAATAATTTACAGCACGTTTGGTGGTTCCGTAAACCGTTAATTTATCCCTCATTCGGCCATTGCTTCCAAAACCTTCCATATTGAAGATCTTTCCATAGCCTTGTTTCTTAAAAAAATTAATCGCTGCCTTTGTTCCCAGCATAAGCCCTACCAAATTCACGGAAACCAGTTCCTGAATTTCTGTCCTCCCCAGCTCATCAAAATATTTCTGTGGTTGAGGGATACCTGCATTGTTGATCCAAATGTCTATTTTTCTATACTTTGACATAGCCAGGTCAATCAGGTCCTGATAAGTAGATTCACGGACGATATCTCCTGCAACACCCTGGACATCAAATCCCCGGTCAGCGAGTTTCATTACTTTTTTGTCGACGATATCACGGTTTCTCCCGTTTAAAATAACCTGATGACCCCTTTTGAGAAATTGTTTAGCAAGCCCGCACCCAATTCCACGGGTGCTTCCTGTAATAACAATTGTTTTTTTATCCATACTTCTGTCCATTTATGTTTTTCCCCGACAAGCTGCATTCTCTTCAATCATAAAGATATCCTTAACAGATGATTACCGCAATAAATATACGGATTATTGTTAAAAGTAAAAGGCCACTTTCATTGATTCTTTCAAAAGCAACATGCCACTCCCGGATAGAACCATTTACCCGGTTTAAAATCAGTCTGGCGCATCCGCTTGTACCTTAAATACCTATAATCTTTAAAGAATAACCTGCATTTTTTATTAGTTTTGTCTGGCAAAAGAATTATCATCGCACAAGCGGACGTTTGCGCGATAATTCAGGCCTAAATTGAGTAGTTATTTATAGGGAAACAGGTAATATATTTGAAATGGATTCTTTTTTGAAGAAGGCTGGTTTGGTAGCTGTCCTGTTTGCTTTCTTTTCCCATGGCCTTTTGGCGGAGAGCGGCATAAACAGTAATCCTGTTGAGAAAGCCCCCATCCCTAAACAGCACAATAATGCAGCCGTTCCTGTTGCAGCCAAACGGTTTTTTATCCTGCCGGAATACAAAATCCTTCATTCTACCCACGGTGACAATTTCGTCGGCGGAGATGTTATTTTTACATACAAAGTAAGCCAATCCCTGTTTTTGGGCATGGGTACCGGATTTTCCTACAATAAGTATCACGGCGACAACGGATGGGAATTATACAGTCTGCGGTTTTTCCCTGTCTTCGCAGATGCCAAACTTTTCCTGCCGGGGAATACTCATTTCAAACTATTTCTTCAATTGTCCGATGGTGTTTCCATTAATCATTACAGAAGGAAGGATCGCCTGCATCAAATTCCTTACCTCGTTTCTGAAAGAGGCGATTATCTTTACACTGGTATAGGCTGTGTATTAAAAATCAGCAAATACCTAAGACCGGTCATCGGCGTTGGATTCAATGGATTCCATATGTCTTTCAACAGTTTCGATGTGAATCCGCATGGGTTTACTTTTCGGATTGGATTGTTGATCTGAAAAATCATTCCGGGATAAGTGCGGATAAAAAATATGTTTCCTCAGAGCGTTGCCCCGGACCCCAAATACTTTTTTGTCTTGACACAAAAAAGTATTCAAAAAAGGTCAAGGCGGCGTCTGCTTCTCTCGAAAAACAAAAGCATGGCTATAGTGTTAGCGTTTTCTCAGCCTACTTTATCCTGATCGTTATAACAAAACAGAGAGTGTGGACGCATTGATTTTGGACTTCAGGCACTCGGTAAACTTTTGTTTTTTACTACTTTTGCCGCATGAAAAATAAAGACATAGTTTTAAGTGGTATCCGGCCTACGGGCAATCTGCATCTGGGGAATTATTTCGGGGCAGTGCGGAATTTTGTGAAAATGCAGAAAACGCATGAGTGTTACTTCTTTATTGCTGATTATCACTCCTTGACAACGCATCCTCACCCATCTAATCTTCAGGGCAATGTGCGGCAGGTTTTTATTGAATATCTTGCCGCCGGACTGAATCCTGAGAAGGCCACTTTGTATTTGCAAAGCGACATCCCTGAGACCGCTGAACTGTATCTTTTTCTTAACATGAACGCCTATCTGGGAGAGCTGGAAAGGGTTCCTACTTTTAAGGAAAAAGCAAGGAAACAGCCCAACAATGTAAATGCAGGATTGCTCACCTATCCCACGCTGATGGCTGCAGACATCATCATACAAAAAGCGGCCAAAGTGCCGGTAGGAAAAGACCAGGAGCAGCATCTTGAAATGACACGCGCATACGCCCGCCGTTTTAATACGCTGTATGAAGTTGATTATTTTCCCATTCCGACGGCTTTCAATTTCGGGGACGAGCTGGTAAAAATTCCCGGCCTTGACGGAAGCGGAAAGATGGGGAAGTCGGAAGGTGAAGGCAATGCCATTTTCCTGAATGACGATGAGAAATCTATCCGGAAAAAGGTGATGCGCGCAATCACCGATTCTGGCCCGACGGAGCCGAATCAGGAAAAATCACAACCGGTCCAGAATCTTTTTACACTGCTGAATGTGGTTTCCAAACCGGAAGTGGTCCAGTATTTTGAAGAGCAATACAACCAATGCAGCATCCGGTATGGTGATCTGAAAAAACAACTGGCCGAAGACATCATCGTTTTTACGCAACCTTTCGGTGAAAGGATCAAAGAGCTTTCATCCGACAATGATTACCTCAAAAAAGTGATGGACATGGGTGCCGAAAGAGCCCGTGCCAACGCACAGCAAACCTTGCGGGAAGTAAGAGAGATCATAGGTTTCAGAAAAATCTATTAATCGCATTTTAAATATCCTGTTGCGGATGAAATCCGAGAACCTGCCAAATTACTGCACGCTAGACAAACACGTTTTCTATTTCATAACTTTGCCACGGGTTTAAACATATGCTACTTTGGAAAATAATCTAGAAGAAATACAGCCGGAAAAAGCTATTTTGGTCGGGATTGCCACTCCGCAACAATCACGGAAAAAGGTAGAAGAATACCTTAACGAACTTGAATTTCTTGTAGATACGGCCGGTGGTATTACGGTAAAACGGTTTGTTCAGCAATTGGAATATCCAAATCCCCAGACTTATGTGGGCAGCGGAAAGGTGGAAGAATTGTTTCAATTCATCAAAGCAGAAAATATTGATCTGGTTGTGATGGACGATGAACTGGGGCCTTCTCAGCTGCGGAACCTTGAAAAAGAACTGGGTTGTAAAATCCTGGACCGTACCAACCTGATCCTGGATATTTTTGCAAAAAGAGCGCGGACAGCACACGCCAAAGTTCAGGTGGAGCTGGCACAATATCAATACCTTCTACCACGATTGACCCGGATGTGGACGCACTTGGAACGGCAACGGGGTGGTATCGGACTGCGCGGTCCCGGTGAAACGGAAATCGAAACCGATCGGCGGATTATCCGCGACAAGATCGCTTTACTGAAAATACGGCTGGAACAAATTGATAAACAAAAAGCTACACAGCGTAAAAACCGCAAAGGTATGTTACGGGTAGCATTGGTGGGCTATACAAACGTGGGGAAATCCACACTGATGAACCTGCTCAGCAAGTCGGATATTTTTGCGGAAAACAAGCTATTCGCCACGCTGGACACCACGGTAAGGAAAGTAGTTATTGAGAACCTTCCCTTTCTTTTATCCGACACCGTCGGATTCATCCGGAAGCTGCCCCACGGGCTGGTAGAGTCTTTCAAGTCCACACTCGACGAAGTGCGCGAATCAGATATCCTGATCCATGTGGTAGATATCTCCCATCCCGAATTTGAAGATCAGATCGACACGGTCAACCAGACTCTTGCCGAAATCGGCGCAGGTGACAAAGATATCATCATGGTTTTCAATAAAATTGACAATTTCAGGCTTTCAGAGAAAGAAGAAGAACTTTCCGAAGAAGACGAGCCGCTGACTCTGGATGAGCTGAAAGCAACCTGGATGGCGCAGAAAAATCAACCCTGTATTTTCCTTTCCGCCCTGACCAGGGAAAACTACGACGAATTCAAAAAACTGCTCTACGACCATATTCAGGGGATCCATGCCAAAAGATATCCTTACAATAACTTTTTATACTAATAGCTTTAAAATGGGTTAAAGTTTGAAAACCGTAACACCGTGTCATAGTCATCTAACTTTGGGCACGTTATGAATTCCAGGCACTTTAGGCTCTCTCTCTCCTGTCCTCCATCTGTTAAATTTACTACCTTTACGATCCAAATTGCTTTCATGGAATACCGCTGGAAAATTAAAGAAAAGTCTGACAACGATCTTGTTGACGGCCTTTCAGAGTCATTGGGGATCAGTAAGGTGCTGACAAACTTGCTGGTCCAACGCGGTGTTTCCAATTTCGAAGAAGCCAAAACTTTTTTCCGTCCTTCCCTGGATGAGTTGCACGATCCGTTTCTGATGAAAGATATGGACAAAGCCGTTGACCGGATTATACGTGCCATGAATAACAATGAGAGCATCATGATCTATGGTGATTATGATGTGGACGGTACCACGGCGGTGGCACTGGTATATTCTTTTTTAAAGAATCACCACAAGAAAATTGAGTTTTATATTCCCGACCGTTATGCTGAAGGGTACGGTATTTCGTACAAGGGCATTGACACGGCATTCGATCACAATGTAAAACTGATCATTGCCCTAGACTGTGGCATCAAAGCCATTAAGAAAGTGGAATATGCCACTGAAAAAGACATCGATTTTATCATCGGAGACCATCACCGTCCAGGAGATGAAGTTCCTGCTGCAGTGGCAGTGCTGGACCCCAAACAGGAAGACTGTAATTACCCTTTTAAGGAACTTTCGGGTGCCGGCGTGGGTTTTAAGCTGACACAGGCGTTGGCCAAAAAACTAAACGATGAAGATGATAAAGTATTCTCCAGTCTGGATTTGCTGGCCATAAGCATTGCCGCCGATATTGTCCCCATCGTCGGTGAAAACAGGATCTTTGCCTATTATGGTTTGAAACTGATCAATGAATCGCCGAGACACGGTATTCTCTCCATTCTGGAATCATCGGGAATGGAACACAAGAAAACCAAAGGAAAAGCGAAGAGTATTTTTGACCGTGAGATCACCATCAATGATCTGGTTTTTGCTATCAGCCCACGGATCAATGCTGCCGGAAGAATCAAAGATGCTACGGATTCCGTGCGGTTACTGATTAGCAACAACAGCGATTATGCTACCAAGTTGGGAGGTGAGATCAATGTGCTGAACACCACACGACGCGATCTGGACAAGCAAATTACGCAGGAAGCCCTCGATATGATCGAGGGTGATGAACAACTCAGACTGAAAAAGACTACCGTTCTCTATCAACCGCACTGGCATAAAGGTGTTATTGGAATTGTGGCGTCCCGGCTGCTGGAAAACTACTATAAACCAACCATTATCCTGACCTTTTCCGACGGCCTGATCACCGGTTCTGCACGTTCCATCAAAGGATTTGATATTTATGATGCTATTGATGCCTGCAGCGATTTGCTGGAACATTTCGGAGGACATATGTATGCTGCAGGGCTGGCACTGAAACCAGAAAATCTGGAGTCGTTTCTAAATGCTTTTGAAGAATATACGCAACAACATCTTACTGAAGATATGATGACCCCGGAAATTGAAATTGATGAAGAGCTCTTTTTCAATGATATCAACACCAAGTTTTTCAGAATACTAAAACAATTCGCACCGTTTGGACCTGGAAATATGCCTCCCCTGTTTATGTCGAAAAATGTGATAGACACAGGCTTTGCAAAATTAGTCGGGAAAAATGGTGATCAAAAGCACCTTAAATTTGAAGCCGTTCACAAAGATCATTCCGGGAACCCATTGAAAGCCATCGCTTTTAATTTCGGATATTACCTTGATGAGCTTCAGAAAGGAAATGCATTCAGTATTTGTTACCACCTTGATGAAAACTCCTGGCTTGGCCATACTTCACTGCAACTTCGGGTCAAAGACATGAAATCGGAAGAATAGCCTTTTGATATTTAATATTTTTAATTTTGTGATTCACAAATTCATTGTCAACTTTTAATTTTAATTAAACAGTAGCTTATGAAAATATACAGGAATGCCTTTCTGATGCTAAGCCTGTCTTTTTTGTCCGTGGCAGCTTCGGCTCAGGTTCACAAAGAAGGTTTTCAACTAAAAGACCTTCGGAAAATGGTTCGGCTCTCCAGCCCAAAAATTTCCCCCAATGGCAAAACAGTTGCCGTGGTCGTTTCTCGACCCGATTGGAAAAACGACAAAAACAAACAGGAAATATACCTGATCAATTGCTCTGATGCCTCCAGCAGGAGTATTACTTATCAACGGAAAGGAATTTCTTCCTTGAGCTGGTCACCCGATGGTACGAAACTGGCTTTTCTGGCTCATGACGGCAAAAAAGATAAGGCACAGATATTTGTGATGCCCATGGATGGCGGTGACGCTATCAGGGTGACAGATTCCAAAACAGGTATTGATCTTTATTCATGGAATCCAGACGGACAACAAATTGCTTATATCGCTCAGGATAGTGTTCCTAATCCGAAAGCAATTAAACATCATGAAGATGCTTTTAAAGTTACCGACAACAACTATATGACCCGTGCTGCTGTGCAGCCCTGGCATCTTTGGATAATTTCGGCAAACGGTAAAAATGCCAAACAACTCACTTCAGAAAACTGGAGTTTGGGCACCGACCAGGGAAGTATGTCGAAACCGGCCTGGACCACAGATGGGAAATCTATTGTTTTTCAGAAATTTCCCAACGTTTGGGAAGGAAACGCCTGGCACTCAGTACTTGGAGAAGTTAACGTTGCCGACGGAAAAATCAGTACATTGGTTTCCGACCAGGGTTCAGCTACTCCCAAATTTGCTCCCAAAGGTTCTGTGCTGGCATTCAGCCGACCACGGAACGGAGATCAAAATAACGGGAATGCCATTTATCTTTTGAAGGATGGAAAAATCAGCGACCTGACAGTAGCACTGAACAGAAATCTCAATAATTTCGTTTGGTTGCCCGAAGGAAATGCCATGCTGCTTGCCGCGGAAAAAGGAACTCACACAGTTATTTGGAAACAATCTTTAACAGGAAATTCCCAACAACTTGACCTGGAAGATATTGATGTTTCTTCATGGAGTCTTTCCGTTTCCAAAACGGGTTCTTTTGTATTTACCGGAAGTACACCGGGACATCCCACGGAATTGTATCTGATGAGCTCCACATCATCGAAGCCCAAACAGCTGACCCATTTGAATGATTTTGCCGATTCACTGGCACTGGGAAAATCCGTGGGCGTCAACTGGAAAGGCCCGGACGGTTTTGCCGAAGACGGCGTGCTGACTTACCCTGTGAATTTTGAAAAAGGGAAAAAATACCCGATGGTCCTGGTGATCCATGGTGGGCCGGAAGCAGCTTCCACCCTGTCCTTCTCACCACTGGTGCAACTGTTGGCTACCAAAGGCTTTCTGGTCTTCGAACCTAATTACCGCGGCAGCACCAACCTCGGTAATCCTTACCAGCATGCCATTTACAGAAACACTGGCAAAGGTCCCGGCGAAGATGTCATGGCCGGTGTGAAAAAAGTGGAAGAAATGGGCATCGTTGATGAAAGTCAGATTGGAGTAAGCGGATGGTCTTATGGTGGTTACATGACTTCCTGGCTGATCGGAAATTACCCGGCTGTGTGGAAAGCAGCAGTTTCCGGAGCTGCCCTTAACGACTGGGTTATGGACTATACCATCGCCTATTATCAGAAAGGCGATCTATACTTTTTCGGAGGTTCGCCCTGGGTAAAGAAAACCTGGAAAATCTGGCGTGAACAGTCTCCCATCGCTTTTGCAACACGTGTAAAAGCACCCACACTGATCATGGGTGACGCCGGTGATCCGAATGTTCCTATCGTAAACAGCTATGAGATGTTTCACGCTTTGCGCGACAACGGAGTTACAGTAGATTTCTATGTTTATCCTGCTAACACACATTTTCCGCATGACATTGTCCGGACAACGGATATCTATGGGAAATGGGTCGACTGGCTGGTGAAATATCTGAAATAACCTTCTGATTTTAACAGGCAAATAAAAGCAGGGAAAATTTTCCCTGCTTTTATCATTTAATCATGATCCTGTAACGACTGCTGTCTATCAAAAACGTTTCAGTCGCCAACAATACTAACTTCATAAAAAAACCCCGGCCATGATCGGGGTTTTTGATAAAGAAATAAAATCTACCGTAAAGTTATTCCCGCTGAAATACATTCTTCAGTCTTTTGTCTTACAGATGGTTGAGATGTACTTTCCCCGTTCTTGGTGTAGAATGACAGCCTAAACAGGCTTGCTTTGTTGTGGGATCAATTGGTTCGAAAGTATGCGGATTATGACAATCAATGCAATTAAAGCCCTGGTGATTGCTTGCTACATAAGCACGGCTATCACCTCCCTGAGGTCCGCAATTGATACCATTTAACGACAATGCTGGTTCGTCACCTTCATCTGCCGGGTCGTGGCATGAGTTACATAATTTTGTTGCTAAAACAGGGAGTGAATTCTGGCTGGGGTAATAATAAGTCCAGGTCATGCCCGTAGTTAAAGATCTGACTACCTGGTAGGCTGCAGGCAATGTTGATAAATTGATATAACCGGGAGACCATGGACCATCTAGTTCTGAACCATACTTGGCCAACTTCATAGAATTGGTTGAAGCGGGGTTGTGGCAAACCTCGCATTTTGTAGCCTGCCAATCTTTGGCATTCAACGCTGTCCACGTTCCAGCCGGCGAGCCGATCGTATCTACCGGAGTTACAAAATGGTTAATTCCAAGTTTATATTGAAAAGTTGAATGACACTTTATACAGTCGCCATTGAGTAGCTCTGTAGAATTATGATCAGGGTTTGTCAAGACCGCGGCAACCGGAAGGGAATGCAAATTCTGAGCACTTGCCCATTGACTTTGTTCGGTAGCATGACAACTACCACAATTTGCACCTGCTACGTGAGGATCTACAGGCGTTGTAGTTGTCTTCTTACACGAAGTCATCAAAGCTATCACTAATAAGAGTACTAAATATTTTTTCATGATTTAGATAAATTATTTTTTAAAAGATTCCTAAAACGTTAACTATTATTTATTCACTTGACATAACTTAACGGTCAAAATTAAATTCTTTGTTTAAAGTATTCATATTGAATGCGTTCAAATCAAATTGCATTGGTAAATACATTTTCAAAATAACTTTCAATCAAATCAAATGTGCCACTTCAGACCTTAGGGAATTATTATCCCTGAAAATTTTACTAAAATTTGAGGAAATCAGTTTAATGGGCGGTCGCATTAAAACTCTCATAAGTCTATACCTTAATAAGTTTTCAAAATTAAATTTTTTTGTTAAACGATTAACAGTAATTGTTCCAGGTTTCACAATATATAATGAGTCTCATTTGAATTAGAGGCTGGATCAGGCCAATAACAACAGGAGTAACTTTACGTTGGTTTGTTATAGAAGACAAATTTTGCTCTGATTTGAAAGTAGCAAAAGATCGTAAACCATATAACGGATGGTTTTTGCTTATGATAGCGAAATAATAAGAAAGTTTCAAAAATTTCCTTTTAAGAAATGTCTTTTGATTTTTTCTTTATTTTTACCTTTCTTCTTTAAAGAAAAGTACGCTGTTTTCAAGAATATTTATTCATCAAAACTTAAATTCATGAGAAAAGTACTACTTACCCTTACAACAATTTTAAGTTTATCGTTCTTCCTACCCTTGTCGGCCCAGCAACTTAATATGAAAAAACTAAGCGACCTGAAGCCGAGAAGTATTGGCCCTGCGGGTATGAGTGGACGTGTTACCGCCATTGATGTAAACCAGAAGAATCCGAGCATCATATTTGTCGGGACTGCTTCAGGTGGTTTATGGCGTTCGGTGGACAAGGGCATTTCCTGGAAACCGGTTTTTGACAAACAGAACAATTTATCCATCGGCGCTGTTGCGATTGACCAGAGCAACCCGGATATCATTTGGGTTGGAACAGGAGAAGGACAGCCACGGAACAGTGTCTCCTCCGGGAAAGGTGTGTTCCGTTCCCTTGATGGGGGAAATACCTGGCAATTTATGGGTCTCGGTGATACCAAAAACATTTCCAATATTATCATCAGCCCGGTAAACAGCAATGTTGTTTACATCGGGGTTTTGGGTTTCCCCTGGGGACCACAGACCGACCGGGGGCTCTACAAAACTACAGACGGGGGTAAAACCTGGAAAAAAATATTATATGTTAATGATTTGACGGGAGTTGCCGATATGGTGATAGACCCCACCAATCCTCAGAAATTTTTTGTCGCTATGTGGCAATCCCAACGCTGGCCCTGGTTTTTCGAATCCGGAGGCCCCGGTTCAGGATTGTATGTAACTTATGACGGAGGTGATTCCTTTAAAAAACTAACCGCAAAAGACGGTATGCCTGAAGGCGAACTGGGTCGTATCGGACTGGCAGTTTCTGCTAGTAACCATCAAAGGGTATATGCACTTATTGAATCCAAAAAGAACGCGCTTTACCGTTCGGATGACGGAGGTAGGACCTGGAAATTGACAGCAACTAAAAATATAGGAGGCAGGCCTTTTTATTTTGGACATCTTTATGTTGATCCCAAAAATGAAAATAATGTTTATACTCTGTTTACCTGGGTCAATAAAAGTGAAGACGGAGGAAAAACCTTTTTCCCACTCATTAGAAATAACATTCACCCGGATAACCATGCCTGGTGGATCAGCCCAACAAATCCAAATTTTATGATAGATGGAAATGATGGCGGTCTGGCTATTACTTACGATCAGGGAAAAACATGGCGCTATGTGCAGAACCTTCCGGTTGGCCAGTTTTATCATATCCGGGTAGATAACGATTTGCCGTACCATGTTTACGGTGGCATGCAAGATAATGGTTCGTGGCGGGGCCCGGCTTATGTGTGGGCTCGTGGCGGAATTATTAATTCCTATTGGAAAAATCTTTTCGGTGGAGATGGGTTTGATGTATTGCCAGACCGGAGCAACAATCAATTTTGCTATGCCATGGCCCAGGAGGGTTATGTTGCACGGGTGAATTTTAACACCGGCTTTACTAAAAACATTCGTCCTGTGGCACCGCTTGGAAAAAAACTGAGGTTCAACTGGAATGCAGCCATTGCCGGAGATCCTTTTGATCCAAACACAATCTATTTTGGCAGTCAATTTTTAAACAAAAGCACCGACAACGGGAATAGTTGGACGCTCATTTCTCCGGACCTTACCACCAACGATACAGCCCAGCAGCATCAGTTGCAAAGCGGGGGCTTAACACTTGATGCCACTGGTGCTGAGAATTACAACACCATTATTACAATTGCCCCAAGCCCGTTGAAGAAAGGTCTTATCTGGGTTGGGACCGATGACGGCAATGTTCAGCTTACTACCGATGGAGGAAAACACTGGAAAAATTGTATTAAAGACCTCCCGAAAGGAAGTTGGATTTCTAAGATACGGGCTTCAAGATATAACCCAGGAGAGGCTTTTGTGGTTGCAAATAATTACAGGCAGAACGATTTTAAACCTTACTTATTCTATACTACCAATTATGGGAAAACCTGGAAACGACTTGTTGGTCCTGGTCAGGTACAGGGATATTGCCTTTCTTTTGTGCAAGACCCCGTGGAACCTAAATTAATGTTTCTTGGAACTGAAAACGGACTTTATTTCAGCATTGACGAAGGAAAGAACTGGATCCACTGGACCAACGGATATCCTTCTGGTGTTTCTACCATGTCCTTAGCCATCCAACCGCGCGAAGGCGATTTGGTTATAGGAACTTTTGGGCGTTCGATATATATTTTGGATGATATAAGACCTCTTCGTGAGCTTGCCACAAAAGGAACTGGAATTTTAGATAAACCTATTGTCGCTTTTCCGCCTCCTATTGCTTATGAGGTAAGCAGGCAAGGAGAACCCGGAGTTTTTGCCGGAGGTGCTTCTTATTACCATGGTGAGAACAAGCCGCTCGGAGCCATGATCACCTTTTCGGTAAAAGAAGGTGACAGCCTGGCCAGTAAAATAAATCAAAGCCGGGGCCGAGAATTCAGAAGACCTTCAAATAATAAAACCGGAAAACTATGGGCTAAAGCCAAAAAGGTAACCATCAAGGTTATAGACAGCAAAGGGGATGTGGTAAGAACACTCACCCGGGTACCAAAAACCGGTGTGAACCGTTTTTCCTGGTCTCTCGACCGGAAGGGATACCGTTTCCCGGGAAGTCCAAAACCAAAACCAGATTCCCCGGAAATGGGAAATGGCGGTTATGTACTGCCCGGAACCTATAAACTTGTCTTTGACTATCAGGGTAATTCTGATTCTACTTCACTTACCGTTAAATCAGATCCCAGAATGGAAATCAGTAAACAGGCGATGGCTGAAAATTACAGCATGGTTCAACCTGTTCTGAAAAAAATAGGAATTCTGGCAGAGGCTATGGACCGGATTAAGGCGAGTCAGCATATTATGAAACAGGTAAAGGCCATGTTGCCTAAAACGAAAACCGAGGAAGTGAAAAACCTTCTAAAGATCAGCAAAACCGTGACAGATTCCCTGAAGGCTATTTCTGCTGATCTATTCCCCAAAAAAGACATTCAGGGATTATACAGCAACCCATATCTGGTGCCCAACGAATTACAAAGGATGCATTCTGTTATCTATGAACGGGAACCTCTTGACGGAACAGAAAAATTAATTCTGAAGCATTCAGAGGCGATTACAGAAAAAACCATAAAACGGATACAGAACTTTTTTGATACCCAGTGGTCAGCTTACAAAAAGGCGGCGGAAGCAGCCAAAATTTCACCGTTTAAAACGTATAAACCCCTGGGGTTGTAAAAATTTTCAGGGCTGTGGAACTTCCCACAGCCCTGTTTTTTTGAGAGCCTTTTAATTTGATCAGAAAAGGAAACATCACAACCTGTTAACCGCCCATATGGCTTATGAAATTCTTCATCTTAATGGCTACGGTAATCAAAACGATTCCCATAGAAATAGCAAGGATTCCACTTATAACCAGAAAAAATTTGGCCGTCTGAAACGGATTAAAAAACAAAATAACTCCGAAAATAAAGCTAATTCCCCCATTGATCAGTAAAGTCTTTTTATTGCTTAACTCCGGATTAATCTTAAAAGATATAATTAGCTGTAGCAAACCCAGTAAAACAGCCCAGCTTCCAATAATAATTACGAATACTTGTACTGACTTTTGAGAATAAAAAGTCAGTAAAAACCCGATAATGAGCATAAACATAGTTTCCACCAGATCTGTGGCATAACTAAGCTGATGACGGATATTATTGATGACTGCTATAAGCATGGCCACACCCAGCAGCAAGATGACAATCCCGAAATAAGTTACCAACGTAAGCAAAGTGGGCCCAGATAGGAAAATAGCCAACACGCCAAAAATAAGGGCAATTATTCCATTGGCAGCAAGCAGTTCCCATTTATTGAATGATTTTATTTCCATGACAGTTTAATTGGGTTATAAATTTACTTCATTTTCAATGCTTTGTCAAATAATAATCGCTTTCTTCAGTTTGTTTTAAAACCATCTATTTATTGGAACAACAGACATTTGCAAGAAATGGGGCAACGGATAGTAAAATATCTAAAATATAGTCTTCTATCTTACAATCATTCACAAAACAAAAAAGCAGCTTTAAAAATTTGAAGCTGCTTTTTATTTATCCAGACAATTTTTCCATGAGCTATAATTTATATTGGCTCAAAACAAGGTCCTTTTTGAGCAAACTCTTATTTGGGAAGACCAAAAATTTTCTTTGCAAAGTTTTGATTTCCAAAGGGATTGTGTTATTTTTTATCAGTTGTGAATTTTGCAGTTAAGTGGTTAACAATCAGTTTATTATTTAAACCAAGCCTAAATTAGATATCTAGGATTACTCCATATATAAATATGCTTTACTATTAGGTAGTTTTGCCGTCCCAAAAGGGAAATTTACCGGGTTTTTGAAACTAAAAAACATATACTATGGATTTGTTAGTTAATTATTTAGGACTAAAACTTAAGTCGCCCGTGGTGGTTGGAAGCTCCAGCCTTACGACTTCGTTGGACCGATTGAAAAAGATAGAAGCAGCCGGTGCCGGTGCAGTGGTACTAAAATCCATTTTTGAGGAAGAAATCTATAACGAATACCGGAGCATTCTGGAAAAGGACAATAAAGAAGAGCATCCCGATCTGGGTTACCTCGACTACTATGATTACAAAATCAAAGAAGATAACATCAAAGCTTACCTACAGCTGATTCACGATGCAAAAGCAGCGTTGAGCATTCCGGTCATTGCCAGCGTAAACTGCGTCAGCTCTTGGGAGTGGAACTTCTTTGCCAAAAAAATTCAGGAAGCTGGTGCCGATGCATTGGAAATTAACCTTTTCACTTTGCCTTCTGATTTTAATCTTACCTGTGAAAAAGTAGAAAATACCTACTTCCGGATTATTAATAACATTAAAAAAGCCATTACCATTCCCGTTTCGGTAAAACTAAGTTACTATTTTGCTGATCTCGCAGCGTTTGTAAAACGGATTTCCGATAGTGGCGTAGACGGCGTGGTTTTGTTCAACCGTTTCTTCCACCCGGATTTCGACATTGAGAACTTCTCTTTGGTTCCGACCAATGTTTTAAGTCAGGATTCGGATATGGCCATTTCGTTGCGCTGGATGTCAATTTTGTCTGGCCGCATGGGTTGCGATTTGATTGCTTCCACAGGGGTGCATGATGGGGCTTCAGTTATCAAAGAAATTCTCGCCGGAGCTGATGCCGTTCAGGTGGTTTCTTCTCTTTACAAAAACGGTATTGAATACATTTCAGATATTTTGCAGGAAGTGAAAGCCTGGATGGAAAAACATGAATTTGAAAGCCTGGATGATTTCAGGGGAAGAATGAGCCAGGTCAGCAGTCCTAATCCTGACGAATATGAAAGAGTTCAGTTTATGCGCTACTTCGAAAGTAAAAAATACGATCTCGATTAATCTAAAATAATGCTTTATGCAAGAATTGACTTTCGCCAATAAATTGTCACGTTTCATCATCAGTTGGTTCTTTCTGATGCTGGTATGGATTGCTTTCACTAGCACATTTGTTTCCCAGGAAATTCTGACCGGTGCCATTACCAGCGGGATAATTGCCTTGTTCACTATTCCCTTGTTTACTTGTTGCAATCTGTCGCTTTTCCACCCCAAAAAAATTGTTTTCATGACCTGGTATATCATCGTGTTTATTAAAGCCTTGATCCTGTCCAATTTCGATGTTGCGCGAAGAGTGGTAACACCTTCGCTGCCCATCAACCCGGGTATTGTTAAGTTCAAAACCCAATTGAAAACAAATTTTGCAAGAATGGTTCTTGCCAACAGTATAACTCTCACACCGGGAACACTCACCATTGATGTCATTGATGACGAGTTTTACATCCACTGGATTGACGTACAAACAACAAATCCGGAGGAAGCCTTTACTCAAATCGCAGCGTCTTTTGAAAAAATCTTATTAAAAATCTTTTAATCATGATCTACATATTTTACATCGCATTGTTTTTCATGGCCGTGGGGATGCTCTTTTCATTCATCCGTTTCGTAAAAGGCCCTACTGCCGGCGATCGTACCGTTGCCCTTGACACCATCACCACCATCGGGGTTGCTGCCATGGTGTTGCTGGCCTATATGTTCCATCGGTTTATTTATGTTGATGTAGCACTGGTTTATGCCGTTCTGGGATTTGTCGGAGTTATTGTTATTGCAAGATATCTGGAGGGAGCCTTATGAGTACTGCACTTGAAATTTTAGGTAGTTCCCTGATTTTGCTGGGAAGTGTTTTTCTCTTCCTGGGCGCTTTGGGAATTTATCGTATGCCTGACGTGTACAACCGCCTACAGGCCGGCACCAAAGCCACAACCATGGGAGCCATGAGTTTGATTCTCGGAGTGGGATTTTTAGATACAGCCTGGATGATGAAAGCCTTGATCCTCATCATTTTTATTGCATTCTCTAATCCTTTGAGTTCGCATGCTCTGGCCAGAGCCATTTATAAAAGTGGAAAATATCCCATGATCTACGATCAGGATAAAGAAAAATATGATGCGTACCGCGAAGTGAATGAACCTAAAAAAGAGGAGCTAAACCCATGATCTATTTTATTTTAATCAGCATCTTGTTTTTACTCATTATCGCTGCAGCCATTTACGCTGTAAGACAAAAAGATTTGCTTTATGCCACCCTCGCTACAGGGATCATCAGCTTGATTCTTTCGATACTCTACTTTTTACTTCAGGCACCTGACGTGGCGCTGACAGAAGCAGCCATCGGCGTTGCTCTGACTACTATCATCTTTGTTATCACGGTACGGAATACGGTACGAATGGAAGATGAAAGCAATAAAAAAGAAAAAATTAAATCTGCTGTGAAATGAAGAAGTTCTTAGTCATAGTATTGCTCGCCGTGTTGGGTTTTTACACTGCCAGCACCTTTTTTGACATCGGATTCGGATCGCCGCACTTTGTGAAAGGAATCGATCCTGTTAAAGATATTTACATAACACAAACTGTTAAATCGCTGAACGTTTCCAACGCTGTAACAAGTATCGTAGTAAACTTTAGAGGTTTTGACACACTGGGTGAAGTCACTGTATTGTTCCTGGCTGTTACCGTGCTCGGAAGCGTTTTGTACAAGAAAAGACATGAAGTGGGGGAACGTTCAGTTTTGTTTTCAGCCAGCAGCGTAGTTACATCGGGGGCAAAGCTCATTTTCCCTGCCATCATTTTGCTGGGAGCTTACGTTTTTATCCACGGGCATTTGTCTCCCGGAGGAGGTTTTCAGGGTGGCGTGATCATCGCAACCGGATTTTTGCTGATGCTCCTCTCTTATGAAAATTATTCGGTAAGCCACAAAGCACTGTCGATTGTTGAATCACTGGCGGGAATCACCTTTGCAGGAGTAGGTCTGCTGGGATTGCTTCACGGTGGAAGCTTTTTGTACAACTTCTTACCTACCGGGGTAATGAATACTTTGTTCAGCGGGGGGATTATCCCTATCATTTATATCGCGGTTGGATTTAAGGTCGCTGCCGAACTGACCGGAGTGATTTATACGGTATTAAACGAAAAAGGAGAAAGTAATGAATGATACATTATTCGGCCTGTTAAACTATGGGGTTTACGGCACAGCCGTTGTTTTAATGCTGATTGGACTTTACGGCGCCCTGGTGAAGAAATCCCTTTTAAAGATTGTGATTGGATTGTCTGTTGTGGATTCGGGACTCAATCTGCTGATTGTGGCCCTGGGCTACTACAAAGGAGGTACGGCTCCCATATTTTCGCCTGCTTACCTGGCCCACCCTCAGCTTATGGTTGATCCGGTGCCGCAGGCGCTGGTGCTGACCGCTATAGTTATCGGCTTTGGTGTTACCGCTGTGGCGCTGGCACTCGTCATCCGTTTGTACAGACATCACGGCACATTAAATATTGACCAAATAAAGAATTTAAAATGGTAGGAAGTCCGGTATTATTTATTGCCATTCCTTTATTAGCAGCCTTTTTAATTCCGCTGCTGGGGATGATCTGGAAAGAACTGGTCAGGATTGTACCGGGTTTGGTGCTTGCCTATTTGCTGGTTTTATCGGTAAGCTTGTTACAACATGTTTTAGTCTTTGGCCCTATTGTAGAAATTATTGCAGGGTGGAAGCCTCCGATAGGAATCAATTTGGTATTCAGTCCGTTTTCCGGATTTCTGGTTACCCTAATGCTCTTTCTGGGCTTGCTGGTTTGGGCTTACAGCTACCGTTTTAAAAGAAACGTCGACTACGAACCGGCTTTGAAATACTTTTTGATGCTGATGATGCTGATTACCGGTTCGGTGGGAATGACGCTGACCGGCGATATCTTCAACATGTTCGTTTTTATCGAAATCACCAGCATTTCAGCCTACGGTTTAACATCCTATTACAAAGAAAGAAACAGTGCAGAAGCTTCTTTCAAATATATTTTGCTTGGTTCGCTGGCATCTACATTCCTGCTGCTGGCCATCATGATTATTTATTCTCAGTTGGGAACCCTGAACATGGCCGACATTGCAGTTAAAATGCATTTAATGAAGCCGGGATATAAGGTAGTCTCATTAATTTTCTTTATTGCTGCTCTAGGCATTGAAGCGGAGATTTTCCCGCTCAACGGCTGGGCACCGGATGCTTATGCCGAAGCGCCCGGCCCGGTAGGTGCCGCCTTTGCCGGAATTGTGGTAAAAGCTGCTGTTTATGCCTTAATTCGCGTGATTTATACTTTATTCGATTTACCGGGCGCTTACAAGTTCCTTATCGTCATCGGCATTATCACGCTTATTATTGCTGAAACCGCAGCCATCCGTCAGGAAAAACTGAAAAGAATGCTGGCTTATTCGAGTATCGGACAAATGGGACTGGTGCTGATTGCCTTTGGTTTTGGCACCAAAGAAGGAATCTATGCAGCGCTTTTCATCATGTTCAATCATGCTATTATTAAATCGCTGTTGTTTTTCTCTGGAAGTTATCTGGCCTACAATTCCACTGAAAAAAACATCGTAGATGTAAGCGGGATGGCAAAACATCTGCCTTTGACTTCACTGTTATTTGCCCTGGGTGCTTTTGCCATTGTGGGATTGCCTCCGTTTGCCGGGTTCTGGGGTAAACTGGCAGTACTCACCGCCGCCGCCGACAGCAGTTTGTGGCTCATTATTGCCTTGGTGCTTGCGATCAGCGTAGTCGAACTGGTGTACTACCTGCGGGTCGTTAACCGGGTTTATTTCTTTAAAAAAGAAGCAAACATGGAACCCAAAAAGCCTACGGTCAATGCCATGATCGTCATGCTGACGCTGGGAGCTATCATCCTGCTCGTAGGTTTTTATCCTGATTCCGTTACCGGACTGTTACACAAGGCTGCTGCCGATTTAATGGATAAGAGCCAATATATTCAACATGTATTATCAGCAAGATAAAATCAAGATACAATGAATCCTGTTTTAACCATATTTATCCTGTTTCTCGGCGGTGCCATCCTGACCTATTTTGCAGGAAGATTAAACAAAATACTGCAAAATCTTCTCTTTCTGGCTTCGATTCTGGTACCTGCTTTTCTGTTTTATACCCAGATAAGCATCGGTCAGACTTTGGACTTTTCCATGGGAGGCATCACCTTAAACTGGGGCTTGAATTATTTCGGGTGGCTGTTTTCGCTGATTGTTCTCGGGCTGGGAGCCATGGCTGCCATTTATGCTGTGAGCTACATGAAAGGAAAAGAACGCCTGGGGACATTTTACTTCAACTTCATCCTGAGCATCATGTCCATGACGGGTATCCTGATTAGTCAGGATTTAATTTCCTTTTTCATCTTCTGGGAAATCATGACCTGGTCGTCATATCTGATGACAATTTATAATGGGAAAAATGTCCAGACTATAGGAATTAAATACTTTGTATTCAGCGCCATCGGAGCTTACGCCATGTTGATGGCCATCGTGATGGTTCATTCTATTACTGGCAGTTTTCTCATCACAGATATGATTCATGCTTATCCAAGTATGCAACTGGGTATGCAAATCTGGATTCCCGTCCTGCTGTTGACGGGTTTCGGGGTTAAAGCCGCCATGATGCCGTTGCACGTGTGGGCACCGGGGGCTTACAGCAATGCTCCCATGGCATACACCAGCGTATTTTCAGGTGCTTTGTCAAAAATGGGAGTTTATGGAATAACGCTGGTCTTCGTGACTTTGGTCAACAAGATTCCGCAAGGGGTTTGGTTCAGGGAAGTCATTGCCTGGATGGGTGGAATTACCGCTGTGATTGGCACACTCTGGGCTATTAAACAGGATGATGCCAAACGGTTACTCGCTTATTCGTCAGTGGCCCAACTCGGCTATATCATTACCGGTATTGCCATCGGCACTGAACTGGCCCTGCTGGCAGGTTTATTTTTGGCCGTGATGCATGCACTGTTTAAAGGCACCTTGTTTATGGTGGTCGGCGCGGTAGAAAAGCAGACCGGAACTACCAATTTCACGGAAGTGACAGGTCTTATCCGCAAAATGCCCTGGACTTTCTTCGCCGCTTTGTTGTCGATTATCGCCCTGGCAGGTATCCCTCCCATGGGTGGTTTTGTTGGAAAATGGATGTTGTATGAATCGCTAATCACCAGCAATCATTACCTGTTGGTGATTGTGATTTTTTTCTCAAGTACGGCTGCCTTTTTATATTGCTACAAATTTCTGTTTGGATTCTTCCTGGGGCAGGAAGAAAAAGAGTGGTCTCATGTCAAGGAAGCTCCGGCCGCCATGGTGGTTCCTATGGTGATTCTTTCCTTATTAATGTTTGTACTGGGGACATTTCCAGGAATTCTCCTGAATCCCATCAACAAAGGATTACAGGCGCTGGGTTATGCCGATTCCTACAAACACTTGTGGGAAACTTCCGTAATCTTAAACGGATGGGGAAACCATGTAGTCTTGCAGCCCATTCTGTATTCAATCATCGCAATTTTCGTATTCTTCGTGATATTCCTTACTTTAAAAGGATATAAAAACACACGTTACGTCACCACCAAAGACATCAGCTCTTCCGGTGAAATACCCAGAGAAGATGAAAATCTCACATTCTCAGAGAGCTTTTACCAGCCATTCTTCCGTGCTGTGGAACCCGCTATGCGCCACCAGATTGACAAGTTTTATAAAAACCTGGGCGAAGGGCTGGAAGCCTTGTTTGAATTCATGCGCAGGATCTATACCGGAAACGGTCAGACCTATGCCATTTACGTCATTGCGTTTGTGGTGATCATGCTTTTGTTCGGAAACTATTTGCTAAAATAATGCACAATATAAATGGAATCTGTATTGTATAACGTATTGGGTGCAATTGCTACTTTTCTGTTGGCTTTTGTAGTAGGAATGATTTACGGCGGGTTAAACCGTAAAATCACGGCAAGGGTACAAAACCGGAAAGGGCCTCCTTTTTATCAGAATTTTATTGACGCGATGAAACTGGCTTCCAAGCGTTCTGCCATCAACCATGGCATTATGCACCATTTCGGGCCGGCCTTTATCATGGTATCTTCAGTAATGTCGCTAATGGTGGTTCCCGTACTGACTCATAATCAGTGGTTTCCCAACCTGAATTTTCACGGAGACCTGATCTTCCTGCTCTACATCATGGTTTTCGGCCCTTTGGGAATGGCTTTGGGTGCCGGACAGACCGGAAATCCCAACCCTGCGATCGGCGTAACCCGTGGCTTAAGCCAGATGACTGGATTTGAAATTCCCTGGGTCATGGCACTGGTTGCCTTGATGATTCAGTATCATACGACTTCCATCGTTGATTTGATGAATGTTCAGATACAAAGCGGCACCTGGCTGATGTTCTCATCACCTTTTGCCTTTATTGCCGCCGTGATGGCCATGCTGGGAATGTTCCGTTATTCTCCTTTCGATATCGTAGGAGCTCCCGCAGAACTTGCCTCAGGACCCATGTCTGAAAACGGTGGTAAATACCTCTTTGTCATGATGTCAGCAGGTTCCGTATTTGCTTTTGTAAAACTGACACTTTATGTGGATTTGTTTATGGGTGGAGCTGATAACCTGGTCATCCTGCTGATAAAGACTTTTGTACTGTATCTCATTCCTGTTTTGTACAGTCTTACGACTGTTCGTTACCGCACCGAACAAGCCATCCGCTGGTTCTGGGGCTGGCCCAGCTTTTTCGGACTGCTGGCTATTATACAGGCTGTTTTTTTCAAATAGAAATACGCAACTCATGATTAACGATAAAAATTCTCAGAAAATAGTTGATATCATCCAAAACTGGGCCCGCAAGCATTCCATTTGGGTGCTGGCATACGGTACCGGTTGTGGTGCCATCGAGCTGCCTCCTACCATGACTTCGCGCTACGATGCAGAACGCCTGGGAGTCAGAGGTGCTGCCACGCCCCGCCAGGCTGACGTTTTGCTGATTACCGGATATCTTACTACCAAAACACTTAAACGCGTGATTCGTGTTTACGAGCAGATGCAGGACCCCAAATATGTAGTGGGTTTTGGTTCCTGCACCATCAACGGAGGTATGTATTACGATTCTTACAACACCATTAAAGTGCTGGACAAATATTTGCCGGTGGATGTTTATATCAACGGCTGCATGCCCCGCCCCGAGGCTGTCCTTTCCGGATTTGCAAAACTGCAGGAACGCATCGCCGAGGGGAAAGCAGAAGGCGCCAAGAAATACAAGGAAAACCTTGACTGGTACCGCACCAATCAAAAGAAAATCATACCGAACTGGGTCATGCCCGATTACAACTGGTAAAATTATTCAACAATGAAAGAACTAAAAGAAAAACTCATCAGCCAGATAAAAATTCATTTTCCCGAAGTAACGGTCGCGAATGACTTTAACTACAACCGGCTTGATGTTTCCATCAATAAAAAAAGTATTCATTCCATCCTGTTTTATATAAAAGATGTGATGGGTTTTAAACATCTCTCAGATACCAATTGTGTGGACTGGATTGAAGAAGGAGAATTTGAACTGGTGTTTATCCTCTGGTCACCGGTGGAAAAGATCAAGATTTTTGTACGTACCCGTCTCGACCGGAACAATCCGATGTTGGAAACCCTGGATATGATCTGGCCGCAATTGCATACTTACGAAAGAGAATTCCGTGAGATGTTCGGAATACAATTTCCAGGGCTGGAAGCTCCTGATGAATTCATACTAGAAGATTGGCAGGGCCCGCCGCCTTACCGCAGAGATTTTGATACCGCTGCCTTTGCTGTCGAAAATTTCTTCAATCGTCCCGGAAGAGAAGACGCCGAAGAAGTTCGTGAAACCATTGCCAAACGCAATGGGGAAGAGATTCCGGATTTTGCAAAAAAATACTCCAGATAAAATGAGAGAAAAGGAAACAACACTCTATATAGGACCTCAACATCCCGGCATTACCGGGAATATGATGGTCCGGTTGAAAGTAACGGGAGACACCATTGTCAAAGCTACAACAGAAGTGGGATATCTTCATCGTGCTTTCGAAAAACTACAGGAACAAAGAAACTGGCTTCAAGGCTTTACGCTGATGTGTCGTTTTTGTGTTCCCGAACCAGATCCTGCCGAAGAATCCTATGCCCGTGCCGTGGAATTGCTCGAAGGCCGAGAAGTTCCCGAAAGAGCCAAATACATTCGTGTGTTGGTATTGGAACTTGCCCGACTGGGAGCTTATATGCTTTGGTATGGCGGTCAAAATGGTTCGCTGGGACTCTACACCCTTGGACAGTGGAGTATCGGCGACCGGAATTATATTCTCGACCTTTTTGAAGAGCTGACCGGAGGAAGAGTTTACCATATGTATATCTGGCCGGGGGGGGTTCGCCGTGACCTTCCTGAAGGTTTTGAAGAAAAAGTACTCCGTACCATGGATTATCTTGAGAAAAGAGTAAATGACTACGACGACCTGATGTTTGACAACACCATTTTTCAAAAAAGAACACAAGGCATCGGAGTAGTTTCTAAAGAAAAAGCTGTGGAATGGGGCGTTGTAGGACCTGTACTTCGGGGCTGTGGAATCAAAAGCGACATAAGAATTGATGATCCTTATGAAGTATATGATCGTCTTGATTTTGAAGTACCTACACACGAAGGCGGAGACATCTGGTCGAGGGCAATGGTGCGCCGGCAGGAAATCCGCCAGTCCATCCGCATCATCCGCCAAGTAATAGAAAAAATGCCTTCCGGAGAATATTACAATCGCATTCCCAATCCCCAGAAATGGGCATTACCCAAAGGAGATGCCTATGCCCGCACCGAAAGTGTACGCGGTGAGGTTGGAATGTACATCGCCAGCGACGGTGGTACACGTCCTCGTAGAACTCATTTCAGAGGTGCCGCTTATGTGCATGGCATTACCCTGCTTGAAAATATTCTGGTGGGAGCCAATATTGCTGATGTATCACCTATTATGAACAGTCTGGGCGTTTGCCCTCCGGAAATTGAACGTTAAGGAAAAATTAAAACTATGAGTTTTTTTGATCTGAAAGGTACTTTAAAACCACTTACAGCATTAAAACAGTTTGGAAAAGAACCGCACACCATTTCTTATCCAAAGGTATCCAAAGAGGCTGCAGACCGTTATCGTGGTTTTCATTATAATGATCTGGATGCTTGTATTGGCTGCGGCAACTGTTCTACGATTTGCCAAAATGCAGCCATTGACATGATACATCTGGAAGGTATCGAAGGGGGAAAAGGGGATTCCGGGTTGCGGCCCCGAATTGACCATGGACGTTGCTGCTGGTGCGCATTATGTGTGGAAGTCTGCCCCACAGGAAGTCTGAGTTTAACCAAAGATTACCTTTACGTAAGTGAAGACGCGGATTCGTTTCTTTGGACGCCGGGCAAGGATAATCCACAAGGCAAAGAAAACATCTCTTTTTATAGTACTGATGAATCATCATTAAACGTCTTTCAGCGTGTACCCATGGCAGAAATTGAAGGAAAAGAGCGGATTAAAAGCTTTGCCGAAGTGGTGCTTGGATACAACGAAGCAGAGGCCCGTGCCGAAGCCAGTCGATGTATCAGCTGCGGGCTGTGTACAGAAGTTTGTCCTGACCACATGCATATTCCGGAATACATCAACGCCATAGCAACGGGAAATGATGCAGATGCCGTTCGTATTATTTACGATAACAACCCATTGCCGGAAATGTGCGGAAAGGTTTGTACACGACGCTGTGAAGATGTTTGTGCCATGGCCACCCGTGGAGAAGCCATTGCCATCCGCTGGTTAAAACGTTATGCAACGGAAACAGCAAAAACCGCTGACATCATCCACGAAATTATAAATCCCAAAATTAAAGAACCCAACGGAAAGACTGTGGGGATTGTCGGAGCCGGGCCTTCAGGACTTACTGCTGCTTATTACCTGGCACTGCGCGGTTATGATGTAACTATCTACGAAGCCAGTGCAAAGGCGGGAGGGGCCATTATGTACGGCATACCAAAATATCGTCTTCCGCTGGAAAGTATCGAAAAACAAGTTCATTACATTCAGAGTATTGGTGTAAAAATACACTTCAATACCCAGGTTGGAAAAGACATTTCTTTCAAAAAAATTTATGATCAATATGATGCTGTATTTTTAGGTGTTGGTTTCCCGGATGCTTGGTCGTTGGGTGTTGAAGGAGAAAACGCCAAAGGCTCAATGCAGGCCTACCGCTATTTGTACATGATCAATGCGGGCGAAAAGGTTGATATTGGGGACAAGGCAATCGTAGTTGGTGGAGGAAATGTTGCTATTGATGCAGCCCGCGTCAGCCGAAGGATGAATGCCGATGTTACCATACTTTACCGCCGTCGCGTGGAAGATATGCCAGCTGACTGGGAAGAAATTGAAGGCGCAGAGGATGAAGGGGTAACCATTATCCCACAGGCTATCCCCATAAAAGTTATTGAAGATGAGAAAGGCTATGTGAAAGCCGTTGAATATCTGAAAGCAGAAATGGTTCCCGACGATCGTGGCGGGCGCCCGAAACCAGTTGCCATCGAAGGCAGTAATACCATTATCGAAGCAACCGCTGTGATGGCAGCGATCGGACAAATGGGAGATTACAGCTTTCTGAATGAATTCAAAGATAAGATTCGGATCGACAGGGGCCGTTTTATTACCAACGACAAACAGCAAACCACTGATCCAAAAGTGTTTGCAGGTGGTGATGCCGTAAACCGCACTGCCGATGCCATTTCGGCTATTGCTGATGGTTTTAGAGCCTGCAAAGCCATTGATGAAATGTTTTCTACAGGGAAATAGTTTTTTCTTTCAGAGACTATATCGCCCAAAAGGAATGAAAAAATCTTAAAATCGAAAAGGGCTGTGAAATTTATTCACAGCCCT
>CAZPPK010000012.1:0-31817 GCA_964588415.1 uncultured Lentimicrobiaceae bacterium | reverse complement strand
CAGATAGGTTAGATGTAAAGTCTGCTTACTATGCCTGGGCAGGTTTAATCCGCCTCAGGCGGATTAAAAGGAGTTTGCTTTGCAAACATTATTGTTTCCGACCCAGAGGGTCGGGGTATTAACCTATATCCCGCTGAAAAAGCGGGATTAGTTCAACTAACTATTTCGAATGCTCCGCTTATCGCGGATTTTCAAAATAGAGTTTCACTAATAAAAAAAGCCTTACTCATGTAAGGCTTTATGAAAATAAATGTCTTGTATAGTCTTTAACTAAGCTCTTCTAACATTTACGGCGTTGAGTCCTTTTTTACCTTCTTGAAGATCGAAAGTCACGCTGTCGTTTTCTTTGATTTGATCATTTAAACCCGATACGTGTACAAAGTACTCTTTGTCGGATTCTTCGTCTTTAATAAATCCAAATCCTTTTAATTCATTAAAAAATTTTACTGTTCCTTTATTCATGATATTAATTGTGTATTAAAATATGCGCAAATATACACCTTATTATCATGTTTACACTTTTATTTTCAATAAATTAATTAAAATATTTTTATGATAGCATGTTGCGCTTAGTCAGTGGCTCTAAGATGTTTCCAGTGCCTACCAGACCAACAGTAGAAAAGGTTATCCAAAGATGGCCAAACTGAAATAGTGATAGTTAACCCCACTTTCCTGACTGATGCGAAAAGAAGGAGAGAGTGAGTTTGGAAAACAGCAGGCCAAGAAATTTTTCTACTTTTGTTTCACGAGGATTCTCATTGCATGAACATTATTTTGTTCCAATATTTTAAAACCCCTTTCGGGGAGCTGAAAATCGCCTCCTATGACGGTCGTCTTTGCATGTGTGACTGGCGTTACCGGAAAATGCGGGAGCAAATAGATCAAAGGATCAACCAAAAGCTAGGCACTGAATTTAAGGAAAGAACTTCCGATATCATTGAAGAAACCAAAAGACAACTGAATGAATACTTCGCCAGAAAACGCCGTGATTTTGACATTCCTTTGCAATTTGTCGGCAGTGATTTCCAGCAGAGAGTCTGGAAAGAACTACTGAATATCCCATACGGCCAAACGGAAACCTATCTTGGACTTTCATCCCGGCTTGGCGATATCAAAGCCATTAGGGCAGTAGCGACTGCCAATGGCGCCAATGCCCTTTCCATTATTGTTCCCTGTCACCGTATCATTGGTTCAGATGGGAAATTGATCGGTTATGCTGGCGGATTGATAACGAAACATAAGTTGCTTGAGCTAGAAAACGAGCAACGGAAAGAGCTGTTGTTATTTGATGAATAAAAAAGGAAGGGCTAAAGGTTAAAGTAAAAAGGATTTGAACGTTGAGAGAATCGGAATACCGAATATTGATCAACGATTTTAGATCTGAAAATCGGCTATTTTTGATTTCAGAACTTTCCGAATCTCAAAAACGTTAATCGGTGTTCGATATTCAATTGGGATTAACTTCGTTGATCCAAAATATGGGAGGCTCAGCAGAAAACCCATGTTAGCGCATGGGTTTTCTGCTTTGCGGAAGGTAAGGGATTCGAACCCTTGGTACGCAAAAGCGTACAACGGTTTTCGAGACCGCCCCATTCGACCACTCTGGCAACCTTCCAGAGGCAAAATTAGAAAATTATGGTTTTATTCCGGATATTTTTCTAATTATTTATATTTTTGATCTTCAACACTTTATTAATCACAACCATCGAAAACCCAAAAATTATGAAAACTTCATGTGGCGGATGCCATGATTTCGTTGATCCATTTTGAGTAACTTTAGCTCTGTTTTATGTGAAATAATCCCGGTTTTAACCAATTTGGAATTATTTTAAATAAGAAAAAAGTTGTAAATTTGCATCCGAAATAAATTTTGAAATCATGTTTAAAAAAAGACGGTTTACATTAGATACTACCGATAAGCCCACCCTTGAAAAATGGTATCGCCTCTTGACGCTGGGAAGACAGTTGGACAACAAAGCGCCAAATTATTTAAAGCAGGCACTGGGCTGGTCATACCATGCTCCTTATGCCGGCCACGACGGTATTCAATTAGCAATAGGTCAGGTTTTTGATAAAGAAAATGATTTTTTATTTCCTTACTACCGGGATATGCTGACAGCCATCTCGGCAGGACTTACGGCTGAGGAAGTTATTTTAAACGGAATTTCAAAGGCTACGGATGTTGCAGGCGGCGGACGACACATGTCCAACCACTTTGCAAAACCGGAATGGCACATCCAAAATGTTTCTTCCGCAACGGGGAACCACACTTTGCATGCTGTGGGCGTTGCCCGTTCTATTAAGATATACAATGGAAAAGGTGTGTCCATCAGCTCACAGGGAGAATCGTCTACTTCGGAAGGATATGTTTTTGAAGCCATTAATGGTGCTGCCAAAGAGAAACTGCCCGTTATATTTGTAATTCAGGATAACAAATATGGAATTTCCGTTCCCCAGGCTGACCAGTCGGCCAACGTACGGGTTTCAGAAAATTATCGCGGGATCGGTAACTTGAGAATCATGTTCTGTGACGGCAAAAACGTGTTCAATTCTATGAATACAATGGCCGAAGCAAAAGAATATGCTCAAAAAAATAGCATTCCGGTCATCGTACATGCCAATTGTGTGAGAATACATTCGCATTCAAATTCTGACAAGCATGAGCTTTACCGCGATGAAAACGAAAGACGTTGCGCCGAATTATCAGATCCATTGCACCGTTTCAGGGTTCAGTTGATTCATTCAGGAAAATTTACAGAAGAAGAATTAGATCAAATGGACCAGGATGCCAAAAAGGAGATTTCCGCTGCGCACAAAAAAGCCATTGTCGCACCGGATCCCGATCCTAAATCCATCTTTGATTTTGTGACACCTGAACCTTATGTAGGCACCAAATATCCCAATGGAACACACGATGGAACTAAAGGTGAAAAAATGCGTCTGATCCAGGCTTTAAACACCACTTTAAGAGCTGAGTTCCGTAATAATCCTGATACTTATTTATGGGGGCAGGACATGGCCAACAAAGACAAAGGTGGTATTTTCAATGTTTCCAAAGGAATGCAGGGTGAGTTTGGGCCGGTAAGAGTTTTCAATGCCCCAATCGCAGAAGACTATATCGTAGGAACTTCCAACGGAATGACACGTTACGATGAGAAAATCAGGGTTATAATGGAAGGCGCTGAATTTGCCGATTATTTCTGGCCTGCCATGGAGCAGTTGGTTGACAGCTCTCATGATTATTGGCGCAGCAACGGGAAATTCTCTCCCAACATGACTATCCGTCTTGCTTCCGGCGGTTACATCGGTGGCGGACTTTACCACTCACAGTCAACGGAAGGCACTTTAACAACCTTTCCGGGATTAAGAGTTGTCTACCCTTCCATCGCTGACGACGCAGCCGGTTTGCTCAGGACGGCCATCCGTTCCAAAGGAATTACCGTTTTCCTGGAACCCAAAGCCTTGTACAACGATCCTTTGAGCGAAACCATTGTCCCGGAAGATTTTGAAGTTCCTTTCGGAAAGGCAAGGATTCGTCGCGAAGGAACGGACATGAGTCTAATCACCTTCGGCAACACCTTGCCCATGAGCCTTCAGGTAGCAGAACAACTGGAAAAAGAAACCGGAAAATCTATTGAAGTGATCGATCTTAGATCGTTGGTTCCTCTGGATACGGAAACCATCCTGAAGTCGGTACAAAAAACTTCTAGGGCTTTAGTAGTTCATGAAGACAAAGTCTTTTCAGGTTTTGGTGCTGAAGTAGTAGCAACCATCACTTCAGATGCCTTTGAATTTCTGGATGCACCAGTTAAAAGGGTTGGAGCAACTTTCACTCCCGTCGGATTTAACCGGATCCTTGAAAAAGCGATCCTGCCCAACGTTGAAAAGATCAAAGCGGCAGCACAAGAACTTCTTGATTATTAATGAACTAAAATAGTTTTATAAGGCTATCTCAAAAGGGCGGCCTTCTTTTTTGGGTAGAAAAAGGAATGGTTGAAAGGACGGAAGGAAGAAAGGGGTTATAAGTTTACTTGCCTGTGAAAGTGTCTCTTTGTCACGCTGACCTGACCTCGCAGTGTCTAATACTTATTTGGTTCTACCACGAATTTAATGGTAAATTTTATATGTGGATGGTTTAAATGCCAAACATTCAAACATTTAGATGGATTATTGCAAGAAATAAGGCTTAATCCTCTTATATATCTGATATTTAATACTATAATTGCCTTTTACTTCATACCTTCCACTATATTCGCAGTAGTACCACTTATTTAAATCCCTGCCAGGCCTGGCTTCATTACACTGCTAATGACAACTACGATTAGGTAGCTGTTTTATAATGGGTAAGTTCTATAAAAACGGGCGTCATTGCGATGAGTTTAGGGAAGGGTTGTGCGCTAGCGTGAAGAAGCAATCTCTTCATAACAACGGTTGTCATAATATGATGTGGAACAAATTTCTTTGGGTTAGGTCTCAGAATGAATCATTTAATTTGATTTGAAAAGGCTTCTCATTGTTTGCTCAAACGAAGTAAAATCTTCTTTTTTCAAATACCATTCTCCAAAGCGAGTATTTGTTTGTTTCTGAAAAATTATGTACTGATGAATGGCGCTTGCCAGGTAACTCATTGAGGCAGTGATAGCAGCCCCTGTATATCCGTAAAAAGGGATCAATGCGAAAGCAAAAATCAGCATGACTACAAACCCTGTGATATTGGAGAACAAATTCACCTTAGGATTTCCCACACCTGAAAAATAGTGGCTGAAAATATTGCTGGCGGCCAGGGCCAGAACCCCAGGACTCATCGCTAAAACGATCCATCTAATCTCTCCAAAACTTTTTCCAAAAATAGATGTATAGAAATTGGAAGGAATGCTAAGCAGTACAACAACGCCGATAAGAGTCAGGGTCAGTGAAAACTTCATGGATTTGATGGTCAAAGCCTTGGAATACCATGCATCACGTGAATTGGAGATGGACGAAAACTGCACCAGCGAAATGCTCTGTCCGGCGAGCCGCAGACCTTCGGTCAATTGAACACCTGCACTAAACAATCCAAGAGGTGCGAACCCGCCAAAAATTCTTAACAGATAGTAACTGAACCTTTTATTTCCCAAGTGTAAAATATTTGCTCCCTGGGTTATGGAGCCGTAATAGAATATCTGTTTTACCATCACATTCCATGAGCGAAATGAAAATCCTCTCATGCTTTTTGCCAGAACTAAAAACCCAAAAATGGCGCTGAGTCCCCATGAGAAAGTCAACGACAAAACATAGGAAAGCACGGAATATTGATGTTTAATCAGCATCAGAAAAGAGAAAATCAGAATAAACACTACTATCTGTAAGACAAAAGCGATGTTGTACGTTTTTATTTTATTCAAGCCCAGCAAAAGGTTGTAATGAGTTTGCATGAAACCGTTCAACAGGGCAAGCAAAATGATCCAGAAAGCAAATCCGTCCGGGACAATAAAAGGTTGTATGGCAGGAATGAAGTAAAAAACGATCCGGGCTAAAAAAACCACACACACAATTACCCATAAAATCCAGAAGTAAGCAGGAAGAAGAAGCTTGGATATTTCTGTCCGGGATGCAAAAAAGACCAAAGTGCTACCGGCCAGAAAATCAACCAGTAACTGGATCACGGTAACGTTTACTACAATCAGGCTAATCTCACCCAGTTTTTCCCTTCCCATAAGACGGGTTATCATCAACAGGGCAAGCAGATTAAACAGCGCATTTAAAAAGCGTGTAGCCGTGGTTCCTAGTATGTTTTTCACGATCATGGTTACAGCAAATTTAGTTTAATATTGTCATCAGGCAAGTCGGGTTGCTATTCGATTTATTAGTGAAGTACCTTTTCATTGAAATTCAGGTTTGTCCAACCCGAAAGATTAAGCCAGCAGCCGGGATGGGAACGGCAGCTCGGAGGGGCAAAGCTGCTGCTGCGCCCGGGGAGGCAGGGCGACGAAGGAGCCACTGAAAACCCGTTGGCACTGCCAGCTTTTGCACCGAGGACTATAGTGTACAGCCCGATAAGCTGCCCAAAAAATAACCACTTATAAAACGGAGTGGAGGAGTAGTCAATATTGTATTATTTTTGAACGACCTGAAGAAAACGGAATGAAACTATCAGTTGTCATCGTAAACTACAATGTGGAACACTTTCTTGAGCAGTGCCTGATTGCCGTTCGTAAGGGTCTCCGGCAGATGGAAGGGGAGATCATTGTGGTTGACAACAACTCCGTGGATAACTCGCTGAAAATGCTTAAAATCAAATTCCCTGAAGTTCAGGTGATTGCCAACAAAGAAAACCTGGGATTTGCCAAAGCCAACAACCAGGCCATTAGAATTGCAAAAGGGGAATTTATCTTGCTCCTTAACCCTGATACCGTGGTTGAAGCGGATACATTCGATAAAATCGTCCGTTTCATGGAAAGCCATCCGGAAGCCGGTGGTCTGGGCGTCAAAATGGTGGATGGCTCCGGAAAGTTTCTTTCTGAATCTAAAAGGGGGCTTCCAACACCATCTGCCGCTTTTTATAAAATTTTTGGTTTCACATCCTTGTTCCCGCACTCAAAGCGGTTTTCAGAATACTACATGGGCTATCTTAATGAAGATGAAATTCATGAAGTGGACGTGTTGGCGGGGGCTTTCATGATGATCAGCAGAAAAGTGCTGGATCAGATTGGCTTACTGGATGAATCTTTTTTCATGTATGGCGAAGACATAGATATTTCTTACCGCATTACAAAAGCGGGCTATAAAAACTTCTATTTCCCCAAAACACGTATCATTCATTACAAAGGCGAGAGCACTAAAAAGAGCAGTGTGAACTATGTGTTGGTGTTTTACAAAGCCATGCTGATCTTTGCAAAAAAGCATTTCACCGGGAAAAATGCCTGGCTGTTGACGCTTTTCATTCATATTTCCATTTATTTCAGGGCGTTTCTGGCGCTGGTTGCGCGGTTCTTTGGAAAGATCACCTTGCCGGTATTGGATTTTCTTGTGATTTGGGCCGGCATGACCTGGATAAAAACAATCTGGGCACATCAGTTTACTTATCCGCAAGGCGGAAGCTATCCCGAAACTTTTGTGCATTTCGTGATGCCTGCTTATGTTGTACTATGGCTGGTGGCTATTTTCTTTATTGGAGGATATGAGAAACCTTATAAAATCAGGAAATCGATCTTGGGAATCCTTTCCGGAACTATCATTATTTTGGTTCTCTATGCTTTGCTTCCTGAAAGTTTGAGGTTTTCCAGAGGCCAGATATTGACGGATATGCTTTGGGGGCTACTAGCACTACCTTTGCTGCGATATTTAATGTATCTTATTGGTTTTAGGAATTTTAAACCTGACAAACAATTCAATAAGCGGTTTCTTATCATAGGCGATCCTGAAGAATCGGAACGGGTATCAAAGATTCTCAACGAATCCATTGTTGAACCGGCTTTCATCAGTAAGGTGCTGCCTGTTGAAAACGGCGCCAAACCCACCGATTACATAGGAAATATCCTACAAGTCAAAGACATCATCACCATTTACAAAATTGATGAAGTGATCTTTTGTTCCAAAAATGTGTCACATCAGACCATTATCGATAAAATGGCTGAATGGAAGTCGGAGAAAGTGGGTTATAAAATTGCACCCGAAGACAGTTTGTCCATCATCGGAAGCAACTCTATCAATACTCGTGGAGAACTTTACACGGTTGGGATCAGCGCGGTTTACAGCAGCGCAAACAAAAGAAATAAACGGGTACTGGATTTTGCCTTTTCTGTCATCTTCCTAGGCTTTTCGCCTTTCCTTGTGTTCTTTATGAAGCAGAAAAAAGGATTTTTCCAAAATGTCTTTTCAGTATTGGGCGGATCAAAATCGTGGGTAGGTTGTAAACCTTTAAATAAACAGCCTGCATTTCAAAATCTTATTAAACCGGGTGTACTTTCCCCCGTGGACGGGATGAAAAATGTTCCTACCGATGAGGAAATCATGAAAAAGCTCAATCTTTTGTACGTACGCGACTATTCACTTCTCAAAGATATGAATCTTATTTTCTTTGGGTTTAGGAATTTGGGCCGGAGGTAAACCTAAAGTCGCAAACCCAGTGACAGGCTTTGTATTATTGTATGAGAGTATTCTACATTTTAAAATTCTAAAGATTTAAGTATTATCTTTGCAACCAATTTATGGGAAGGATTTTAGCAATAGATTACGGGCAAAAAAGGGTAGGAATTGCGGTTACAGATGACCTGCAAATCATTGCCACAAGCCTGGGTACAGTTGCAGCCAAAGATATCTGGAAATTTTTGACAGAATACGTTCAAAAAGAAAAGCTGGATGCTATTGTGGTCGGCGAGCCACGCGACATGCAAAACCGCCCGTCGGATTCCAGCCGATTTGTGGAACCTTTTGTAAACAAGCTCCGAAAAACTTTTCCAAACCTGAAGATTGAACGTTTCGACGAGCGGTTTACTTCTAAAATGGCGCACCAGGCCATGATCGACGGAGGTTTGAGAAAACAAAAACGACAGAATAAAGCTTTGGTTGATTCCATCAGTGCCACTTTGATATTACAATCCTACCTGGAATCTTTAAATTTTTTTAAAAAATGATATTAGCAGTAACGGCTTACGGCCATCCTATATTGAAAAAGAAGGGCGAAGAGATCACTAAGGACTATCCCGGATTGGAACAGCTAATTGCTGATATGTTCGAAACCATGAACGAATCACACGGAGTAGGGTTGGCAGCCCAGCAGGTAAACCGCGCGATCCGGCTATTTATCGTTGATGCCAATCCTTTTACCAAAGAGTATCCTGAAACTGAAGGCTTTAAAAGAGTATTCATCAATGCCCATATTACCCGCAGGGAAGGAGAAATGGTTGAATTTGAAGAAGGCTGCCTGAGTATTCCCGGCATCAACGAATTTGTCAGCCGTGAACCCATAATTTATATGAGCTATTATGATAAGAATTTTAATTTCAACAAAGAAGAGAAATTTGAAGGCGTTCAGGCAAGGATCATACAGCACGAGTATGACCATAATGAAGGAATTCTTTTTGTTGAGAAATTACCGAATTTTAAAAAGATTCTTCTAAAAAGAAAGCTCAACGATATCACCACCGGAAAATACAAACCCGATTATAAAATGCTTTATCCCAAGAAAAAGAAAAAGATAAAGCAAAAATAAATCACATCAGTTCATGGTCGGGTCGGCGGGAAACTTATGCCACAGCTGATATTCATAGCCCAGTTGCTTTGTAAGCAAATTCCAAAGCATGCGCGGTTTTGTGTGAAATATTTGCTGCGGCGTAATGGGGGTTACAGCCCATGAATTTTTGGCCAGTTCGCTTTCCAGCTGATGTGCTCCCCAACCCGAATATCCAACAAAGAAACGGATATTGTTTTCATCTAAAAGATTTAGGGAAGCCATCTCTTTGACACTTTCCATGCTGCCTCCCCAATAAAGTCCTTCCATCACAGGAATTGAAGATTCAATGCGTTCTCCTAATGTATGTATAAAGAATAAGCGGTTGGCATCCACCGGTCCGCCCAAAAACATAGGAATGTCTATGTTAGGAAAATTTTTGAGTGCATCGTTTAACTTGGTTGTTACAGATTTATTTAAAATCAAGCCAAAAGTGCCTTCTGAATTGTGCTCTGCCAAAAGGATGACAGACCTGCCAAAATAAAAATCACCCATAAAAGGTTCAGATAACAATACCTGGCCTTTCACAGGCTTCAGATTATTTGCTTTAATTTGTACCAGGCGATCTATTTTCATTTGTTCCTTGATTGTTCTATTTTTACAATTTAGATTACGACAAAAATTATACCATAAAGATAGTGCAGAAAATCAACAACCACAATAAGTTTCAATCTTTTCGAAATAATTTTCCTTATTTCATATATCAAAGTTATTCTTTAAAACACACAAAAACGTCGCTGAGGGCGGAATTTCATTTTGATCTGTCCGGTAAGTTTTTTTTCAATCCGGTCATAGAAATACCGGCCCGTTCCTTTTATGATTTTGATGCACTTGGAAATGATTTATTGGAAAATCTCGTGTTTCAAATTGGGATGGTGGAACTGATAAGCTATTGGAAAGCAGCGTGTCCACCCAACGTTATTATCCGGGCAAACCATTTAAACCAGAAACAGATTAAATGGTGGAAAAAGCTATATTTCAATGGGTTGGGAGAGTTTTTTTATCTCAATGGTATTGATACGGAAAGAGAAACCTTCATGGAAATATCTTCCGAAGGAAACGACTTTCCAGTTTCAAAATTACCGCTGGACTCTAAAAAAGTCCTGATTCCCATTGGTGGAGGAAAAGATTCTGTCGTAAGCCTGGAAATATTGAAAAACAACAATTTTCAAATTTTTCCTTTCATAGTAAACCCAAGGGAAGCTTCTGTCAGAACCATACAGATTGCTGGTTTTAAAGAGGATTCTTCCACCGTTTTAAAAAGAACGCTGGATAAAGAATTACTTAGGCTGAACGAACAAGGGTTTCTGAACGGGCATACACCTTTTTCGGCTTTGCTGGCCTTTACATCAGCGCTGACAGCAGTGGCTTCCGGTGCTAAATACATTGCTTTGTCCAATGAAAACAGCGCCAACCAAAGTACGGTACCCAATTCGGAAATCAATCATCAGTATTCCAAATCACTGGAATTTGAAGATGATTTCTCTGAATATCTGAAGTGTTATGTTCATAATGGACTTCAATATTTCAGCTTTCTTCGGCCTTTAAATGAATTGCAAATAGCAGCTTTGTTTTCAGGTTATCCCCAGCATTTCAAAAGTTTCAGAAGCTGCAATGTTGGCAGTAAGACAGATAGTTGGTGCGGGCACTGCCCTAAATGTTTGTTTACTTATATTATTCTTTCACCTTTCGTAGATGCTGAAACGCTCCAAACTATTTTTGGCGCTAATTTGTTGACAAATAGCTCTCTGACACCCTTTTTTAAAGAACTGACTGGACTGGTAGAAGTCAAGCCTTTTGAGTGCGTGGGAACACCCCGGGAAGTGAATGTTGCCCTGTGGAAGACAGCCACATTATCACGAGAAAAAATCCCATCATTACTTGAAGATTATAAAGCTATTTATAAGGATATTAATATGTCTGATTTCAATCAGTTGATTTCAAACCTGAGTAAAGAGCACAACCTTCCTGAACCTTTTTTAAAACTCTTAAATGCGCGCTTTGATGAAAGAAAAGTTTGATATCTTCTTCGAAGGAAAGCGAAATGTGTTGATTCTGGGATTCGGAAAGGAAGGGCGCTCGACATTCCGTTTTCTTCAGGAATATTACCCTGAATTGCGCTTAGGTATTGCAGATCAGAATGGGAACCTTGAACAGGAAAAAGGTATTTCTGCCGGGTTTCATGTGGGAAAGGACTATCTTAAGGCTTTGGATGACTATGATTTAATCATTAAATCTCCGGGCGTTTCAATAGGAATTCGGTACAACGAAATGGTTGGAAAGATCACTTCTCAGACAGAAATGTTTTTGCAAATTTTTGGTGGCCAAACCATTGGAATTACAGGAACGAAAGGCAAATCTACAACATCCACGCTGGTTTATCATTTGATAAAATGTTCAGGAAAAGATGTCCTTTTGATGGGAAATGTAGGTTCTCCCGCTTTTGATTCACTTGAAAAAATTCAGGCTGAAACGCTGATTGTTTACGAACTTTCTGCTCATCAACTGGAACATGTTCATTGTTCGCCACACATCGCAGCTATCATTAATCTATTCCCGGAACACTTAGACTATTTTAGAGATCAAAATACATATCAGTATGCTAAACAGAATATTTTCAGATTTCAAAAAAAAGGAGATATGGCACTTTGCGGAATTCCGGTTAAAACCAATTGCGATTGTTATATCATGAAATCCCCGCAGGAAGAAATTGAAATCTTGCTTGGGAAAGAAATTTCAGGTTTGCAGTTACTGGAAATGGGGCACCTGAAAGGGCAGCATAATCTCAGGAACTTTTTACTCGCCTTGCGTATAGTGCAATCTGCAGGAATTCCTGCAAAGGAGAGCTATCAATATTTATCAACATTTCAACCATTACCGCATCGTCTGGAATATATTGGAAGATTTGGAAACATCAATTTTTACAACGACAGCATTTCCACAGTTCCACAATCGACCATTGCTGCGATCGCTAGTTTGGAGAATCTCGACGCTCTGATTCTCGGAGGATTTGACCGCGGGTTGGATTATTCGGAACTGATTGATTTTCTTCATGAAAGCACAGTAAGCCATTTCTTTTTTTTAGGTCTGGCTGGGAAACGTATGTATGACATGTTCCTAAGTAAAGCGACCGACAAAAAACTTCATGCTGTTAAACAATTGGAAAACGTTTTTGATATCCTGAGCAAAACTCCCCAAATCAAAAGTTGCCTTTTATCTCCGGCCGCCGCAAGCTATGACCAGTTTACCAATTTTGAACACCGGGGAGACCACTTCAAAATGCTGGCACAGCATTTCTCAAGACAGCAGACATAAAAAAAACGGGGACTGAGCCCCGTTTTTTTTATTCCTCATCTTTTGGCTTTTTGGTTTCTTTTGTTGCCGCTGCCTTTTTCTTTATGGTAGTCTTTGCCGCTGCCGGTTTTTTTACTGCTTTAGATTCAGAAGCTTTCTTCACCTTTGTCTTAGCAACAGGGGCCGTTTTTGTAGCTTTGGGTGCTTCTTCAGTAGTTTTTTTCACAGGAACTTTTGCCGGAGTCTCCTTTTTAACTGAAGTTTCCTTCTTTGCTGGCGCTACTGTTTTAGCTTTCTTTTCAGCAGCTTCAGATTTTAAAACTATTTCCTCCTTTTGAGTTACCCGGTTTTTACTTGTTTTATGCTTTGGTCTGCGAACCCCAAATGTTCCTATAATGATTTTGCCTCTTCGGGTTTTTTTGTCGCCTTTTCCCATAATTTTAATTTTAAAAAGTGAATAATTTCCCCAAAGTTATTAAAAAAATATGCATTAACAATGTCATGTGGGATTATTCTTTCTCAGAAAGAATTCTCTTTCAAAAACGTCCGGTCTGGCAACACTTCTTTTTGTCCACTCCAACATGATTTCCTGTTTTTCATCTTCAGTTAACTGCCAGTGAATGTCAGACTTTCTCAGCTTTTCAGTAAGTGTGAACAACACCAGGGCAGCAGAAACAGAAATATTATAACTTTCGGTAAATCCATACATGGGAATCCGGAGATATTCATCCGCGTTGTCGATGGCCGTTTGTGACAGCCCTTTGAGTTCCGTACCAAACACAATTGCCAGTTTATCATCCAGCGGCATTTCTTCTAATGCTTTACCGCGTGAATGCGGCGTTGCTGCAACGATTTTATAACCCTCGGTGCGCAACGTTTCATAAGCGGTTAAAGTATTGTTTTCTTTCTCATTATAATGAATCAGGTTTACCCATTTTGATGAACCCATGGCCACTTGCGGGTTCACATGATAGCTGTTTCTGTTCTCAATAATATGGACATCCTGAATGCCAGTAAGGTCAGCGCTGCGAAGAACAGCGCTGGCATTATGGGGTTGATAGATATCTTCCAGAACTACAGTAAAATGCCGTGTCCTGAATTGAATTATTTTTTCAAACAACTGTTTCCGGTTCTCAGTTAGAAAACCCGATAAAAAATCATAAAATTCCTTATTAAAACCAGTATCCATGGGGATTTAAATTCATTAAACTACAAGTCTTTATGAGGATACATGGCGTTCCACCATTCAGGCTGATTCTTTAAATATTTGGCAAACCAGGCGAAAATAGTCTTCTGCCAAAGAATCCTTTTTTTGTAATCCAGAATGTGGTGGTTCTGTCCTTTGATTTCCACAAACTCCACGGGTTTCCCCAAAATCTTTAACGCAGTATAAAACTGGATACTTTCTCCGGTAGGAACATTGGTATCAGCTGTCCCCTGCAAAAGCAGCATAGGCGTATGGACTTTGTCAGCATGAAATAACGGACTTTGATCGACATACAGTTTCTTATTATTCCATGGGAAGCTGTTGGCTGAAGCTACAGAACTGTAAGAATAGCCCCAGTAACCCTGTCCCCAGTAAGAGCCTATAAAACTGATCCCCGCATGGTCAATTGCCGTTTTAAAGATGTTGGTCTGCGTTTGCAACCACAGGGTCATATAACCCCCGTAAGACGCACCGATACAACCAATGTTGTTGGCTTTAACCATTGGATGGCTTTTAACAAATTTCTTGACGCCATCGATAATATCCCGGGCATTTTCTTTGCCCCAGCCGTTTACATGCAATGCGGAAAATTTTTGTCCGAAACCTGTTGCACCGCTGGGCTGCAATGTATAAACCATATAGCCCATGGCAGCAAAAAGATTCAACGGGTATCTGCTACCAAAATCCCTGGTTGTGGGAACCGTTCCTCCATAATAATAAACGATGAGAGGATATTTCTTATTCGGATTATAATCGGGAGGATAATAAATTCTGCCTTCGATGGTCCATCCTTGCTTATCCACAAAATTCCAGTTCTCTGTTTTCCCAAACTTTACATTTTTGAAAAACGATTTTTCCGGATTGGAAATTTCACTATCAGTCGCATTCGACAGGTTGTAAATCCATCCAGTGGCAGGAGAGGAGATGCTGGTTCCCGAATAGCTCATCATATGGCTGTTGGCAGCAAAACTCATCTGATTAATCACATCTACATGGGTTTTCAATTTCTGAAATTGCTTTGTAGCAGGATCTAATTTCCAGATATCCTGATAGGAGCGGTCTGAAACGAGGAAATAGATCTGTTTATCGAAAGGACTCCAGTAAGATTGCAGTAATGCAGGTTTGAAATCTTTTGTAAGCGGCGTTACTTTATAATCACTCAAATTAAACAGATAAGCCTGCAGATCGAAATCGTTGGGTGTTTTTCCTTTTTTAAGAATGTTTCCTGCACCATTGAACATAGAAGGACTTCCGGTAACCAACAACTGTTTTCCATCAGGCGAATAAACCGCATCGCCTCCAAAACTGGCATACCAAAGCGTATCGACTTTCATGGTTTTCAGGTTCATCTCCATCATCACCTGTTTGGTATAAGGGCGTTTTGTATAATCCGGGAAACTTTGTGAAATAAGGATTTTCTGATCATCAGGAGAAATATCCACCAACTGATTGGTCAAATATCCGTAGGTGAGCGGCGCAACAGAAAGATCGCTCATTTTTAACATAAATAGCTGTGTACGGGTTCTGTACCATGGCCAGCGGTCTTCCATGCCGCGAACCATGAAAACTCCGGTTGTATTAATATCACGTTTTTCCCGAATGGAAAAGATCAGGTATTTGCCATCATGGTCCCACTCGTAATCCGAGAAGCGTTCCAGCTTATTCATCAGCACCTTTTCGTGATGGGTATCAAGATTATAACACACCAAAGCTTCAGAAACCCCGTCTTCTGTAAGATAGGTGATTTTATGTGAACCGGGAACCCACTCTGCCTGCCGGAGGTCGCTGTGTAAAGAGCTGAAAATTACTTTGTTATCAGTGGTATTTTTAACTTCAAACCATCTAACGGTTTTACCATCAGGCGGATAGGATTCTGAAAAATTCAAAAGAACCAGACTTCCATCATCAGATAACTGAGTATTGGTAAGCATTTTACCCAATAAAATATGCGGGATATCCAAAAATTGTTCATTTGAAGTGGAAATATTGATGGCTTGTTTATCGAATTTTTTATCGTAGGAAATTTTTGCCTTTACCTGCCACTCAGCGCTATCCTTTTTCTGGAACAAACTCTTTATAAGAACGAGATATTTACCTGGTTCCAGTTTTAGGGAAACATCCTTTTGCACTTCTTTACCTTTGGCATCATAATTTGAAAGTTTTAGTTTCCCATTTACATAGAGTTCAAAATCCTGTGCAGAACTTATTGCAAGGTTGACAGGAACAAATTGATTCACCTGAAGATAACAGGCCTGCCATTTTAAAGCAAGGCCAAAATCAGGTATTGAAATTTTAGCAGTTTCATCCTGATTTTCCCAAACAATTTTCTTTCCCGAAGAAACCAGAAAGTCTTCACCAGCCTTAACATCCATAACTGTTTTTTGCTGGTATTTTAAAAGGTCAACCGGATGAAATGATTTTTCCATCAGGTTATTTTTTTCATTAAACACCGGCATTTTAACAGCAATCGGATCAGCTGTAAGCCAATGGGTAACAGAAAAACTCTGTTGTTTTGTTTCCTGTGCATTCACAGATGAGAAAACGTCTGAAAAGAGTATTATCAAAAGCGTAAACAAAAAATATTTCTTCATGTAGTTATAGTTTAAAGTTTAAATTTTTCTTTTTTACTGGAACTTTCAAGGGAGGAGGCAAAGACGGGAGCCCTTGATTTCCCTGGTTAGAAATTCCATGCGGCTTCAGGATATTCTGATTAATATCCTGAAGCATCACTTCCTGAATTTTTGTTTCCATATAGTTGGCAGGAATTTCAAAAATTGTTTCGTTGATGTTCACTTTCCTGATACTTTTCACCACCGAAAGCTGTTTGTCACCGTTGGGGAGAAATCTTATCTTTTTTAAAACCAATCCATGATAAAGCAAACTATCATATTTAAAAGATTTTGTACTGAAAGCGTTTCCGGAAACCGGATCCATGGCGCTGATAAGTTTTACCATAGCTTTCAGGTTTAACCTGCTATATGGATTGACGGCATTGGTAACCCAAAGTTCCTCTACCAAAACAGAATCTACGTTTACCTGGTACTTTCTTGTGGGATAACCCAGAATGGTTTCTGTATGATTTGTTTTTATGATGGAAACATCGGGGAGAGAAGTAGGCAAAGTGTCATTCATGGTACTTTGCCTTTTCATCTTTGCAATTTTATACATCTTACGCAACGTGTCCTGCTGCTGCGGTGGAGCATGCTGAATTAATTCCTGCATTTGCCTGTCGGCTATGTCAAAGATCTCCTCGCGAAGTTGTACTGCTGTCCCCTGCCAATATGCCTGATGTTGAGCAAAAATCAAAGTTATTATTTGGTCATCAAGATTGAAAATACTAATCGAACTTGGTGTTTCGAAGCGCATTAAATTTCCTTCAATAAAAATGGTCTGATAGCTCTTATTACCAAAGTGATCGCTGGTTTCATTGGAGATAACCCAACCGGCTTGCGCTTTAAAAGGAAGTGTAAACGAGAGAAAAACCAGCAGGACAAGAGATGCTTTTTGCATAATTAATTGTTAAATAAGTTATTATTGAAATAACGAAACGACTCTTTATGAACCAAACAAAGTTAAAAAAATAGGATAAGTCCTCTGGTTATTAAGAATAAAAATATATTTTTGCACTCTAAAAATCCACGACATGTCTAAAAAAGAGAAAAAGACACAACAACAGTTCGAGAATATTGAAGAAACACTCACCAAGGCGGAAGAGTTTATCGTCAATAATCAAAAGGTATTATCTACAATCGTTATAATTTTGGTTATGTTGATTTTAGGTTTCTTTGCCGTTAACAGGTATTATCTGGCTCCCAAAGACAGGGAAGCACAGCAGCAGATTTATCCTGCCCAACATTATTTTCAAGTTGATTCGCTTAATAAAGCCCTTTATGGTGACGGCAACAGTCTTGGATTTATTGACATTGCAAAAAATTACAGCATTACCAAAGCCGGACATTTGGCTAATTATTATGCTGGGATTTGTTTTCTGAAAAAAGGAGATTTTAAATTAGCCATCCAGTATTTGTCAAAATTTAAATCAGATGATGAAATGATTGGCCCTATGGCCAAAGGCGCTCTGGGTGATGCCTATCTTTCCCTAGGCAAGAAAGACAAAGCTGTTTCTTTGTATATGGAAGCTTCCAATTTGAAAAATAATGACTTTACAAGCCCCATGTTCCTGTTAAAAGCTGGTGAAGTGTATGAGGATATGGGAAACTACGATGCTGCAATTTCAGCTTTTAATACCATTAAAACGAATTATTACAAGAGCCTTGAAGGTAAGGACATTGATAAATATATTGCAAGGGCTACTGCTTTAAAAGAAGGCAAATAAAAGGATATTTTGTATTAAAAAAACCTGGCAGATGTTCTGCCAGGTTTTTTTGTTTCCAGAAGCAAACAATCGGTTATTTTGGTTAATTTAGTTGTTTTGATAAATACTGTTTATGTTGAATAAAGAAGCTTTTAGAATTGTTTTTATGGGAACACCGGAATTTGCAGTTCCTTCGTTGAAAGCGATTATCGATGCAGGGTATACCGTGCCAGCTGTGATTACAGCGCCTGATAAACCTTCTGGAAGGGGAAAAAAGCTCACGTCATCGGCTATAAAACTCTTCGCAGAAGACCAGGGAATCAAAGTTTTGCAGCCTGTGAATCTGAAAGACCCCCAATTTCTTAAAAATCTGAAAGTATTGAATTCACATCTTCAGATGGTTGTGGCTTTTAGGATGCTTCCCCGCCTGGTTTGGGATCTTCCGCCATTTGGCACCATTAATTTGCATGCATCACTGTTGCCGCAGTACCGAGGTGCCGCACCCATAAACCATGCCATCATCAATGGGGAAAGTAAAACAGGGCTTACAACTTTTATTCTTGATCAGGAAATCGATACCGGCAAAATCATTCTTCAAAAGGAATTGGAAATTGGAAGAGCCGAGACGGCCGGGGAGCTTCATGACCGGATGATGACCGCTGGAGCTGACCTGTTGCTGGAAACCATTGAACTCATCAGACAAGACCAGGTAAAGCCTTTAAATCAGACGGAACTTACGGCAGCATCCGGAACTTTAAAACCGGCACCTAAAATTTTCAAGGAACATTGCCTTATAGACTGGAATAAGCCGGGAATAGACATATTCAATATGGTAAGGGGACTAAGCCCTTTCCCAACAGCATATTCGTTTCTAAATATCGGGACAGATCAAATATTATTGAAGATCTACAAAACAGAATTTGAACCTTCGTCCCAGACCTTAGAAACAGGCTCTATTCGCACCGATGGAAAGACTTTTCTAAAGATTGCAGTTTCCGGCGGGTTTATTTTTCTGAAAGAAGTGCAACTTGCAGGGAAGAAAAGGCTTCCGATTTCTGATTTTTTGCGTGGAATTCATCCAGAAGAGAATTGGAAATTTGATTAAAAAACCTTCCAAAAGCTTTATAAAACAGGCTTTACAGGCATTTTTAGGTCATTCTTATTAACAAAATCCCGATTTTATTAACATTTGAGGCATATTTTAGAACATTTCTTTGCTTTTATCCGTTATACTTGTATATTTGTTAGACAATTGTTTAAATGTTAATTAAAAATTACAACTATGAACAAAGCTGAATTAATTGATTCTATGGCTTCGGGTGCCGGTTTAAGTAAAGCTGACGCAAAAAAGGCTCTCGATGCTTTTGTTGAATCTACTACTGCTGCACTGAAAACTGGTGATCGCGTTGCTTTAGTAGGTTTTGGTTCCTTCTCCGTTTCTACGCGCTCAGCTAGAAAAGGCCGTAATCCCCAAACGGGTAAAGAAATTAGTATCCCTGCCAAAAAAGTTGTCAAATTCAAAGCAGGTGCTGACCTATCCCATGGCGTAAAATAGTTTCTACCATGGACGAAAAAGCCTGATGCAGGAGAGTATCAGGCTTTTTTTGTGCCCTTGAATTTCCAAATCAGTCTTTATATAGCAACCGGTTTTTTTGCGGGTCTGTAGTCAGGGTGATCCAATATAAACCGATAGGGAAGTAAAGCATCTTCTCCGGCATAATCGACGCCTACGCGGGGACACGTAATAATATTTTCTGATTTAATGATTTCATTACCACTCTGAAGCCAGATAGTATCTTCCAAAAGAGAAATGCTGTTTTGTTTTAAAGTGATATCCAATGCCTGGCAAACCTTGGCAGGCCCGTTGGCAAGCTGGAATATCGATTTGACTTGATTTCTTCTTTTTATCTGAACATCAACGCCTTCCGTAGGAATAATTCCACGTATCAAAACTGCTTGCGGGTCATCCTGTACTGATGTTACAATATTGAATAAATGATGCATGCCATAAGTGAAATAGATATAACTGCAACCACCGGATCGGTACATGGTTTCTGTACGCTGGGTTCGTCGGCCTCCATAAGCGTGGGACGCTTTATCCATATTTCCGGCATAAGCCTCCGTTTCGGAAATAATCCCACCAGTAAGTACGCCATCAATATAGGTTAAAAGCGATTTGCCGATCAACGATCTGGCTACAGCCAGCACATCCTGGTTTTCATAAAAAGAAAGCGGAATCTTCATCAAAGAAAAATTGTAAATCCCATATTAACGCTTAAATAACTAATTTTCTGATGAACCCTGCTATATTCCAAGGTCCATTTGCTCATGCCATTCCAATGTCTCATCTTTTTGACGGATAATTTGTCGGCTATCCGTCAACCACTGTATTACTGAAATAACCTTTTTTTCGTTGTGCCCTGAAATAAGCGGAACAATCTCATAAAGATGCCTGGGTTTTTGCATTAAAAGCTGCTTGATCTTCCCGATTATGGTTTCAAATTCAAGCTCGGTGATCTCCATCTTGTTTATCGAAGCACAGACATCACACAGGCCGCAACGTTTTCCTCCGTTTTCTCCAAAGTATCTCAACAGCTGTATGCTGCGGCATTCCTTATCGTTGCTTAAATAATCAATCAGCGCATCAAGCCTTCGTGCAGCAGCATTCTTCAGATTTTGATAATTCTCCTGTGAGAACCCAATATTTTCTTTTGGCAATCTGACCGTATTAAAGAATATCTGAGGGCTTGTTTTAAGAGGAATATAATTAACCACCTTTGCCTGCGAAAGGTATTTTAAGGCTTTATAAACATCATCTATTGGCATTTCAGCCCGTATAGCGATCAGCTTTTCATCAATGGCAACAAAATCGACAAAGATGCCTCCGTAGGAACGCATAATCTCCTTTAAAAGTATCTCAAAACGTGCATGTTCCACCATAAAACGATACATATCTTCATTGTTCAGCCTCATAATCAGTTTGGAATAGCGGCCGCTTGATTCATCAAAAGCCAGGTATCCTTCTTTTTCCAGCAATTTAATCGTGCTGTATAAGGTGATCAATCCGAAGCCATACTGGCTTGCAAAATCAGTAATTTTAAAATCAAATCCCAAATCCTGTCCCGTTCCTTCCGGGATTTGAAAATAATTTCCCAGGGCATTATAAATGTTCCTGATGGTATTTATATTGGGGAATGATTCTACCAATTGCTTTTTGGCATGCCCGATATCCTGATTGTTAAACAGGAGGGTAGTTGTTGCCGGTTTTGCATCCCTGCCTGCACGGCCGGCTTCCTGATAGTAGGATTCCAGACAGTCGGGAAGGTCCAAATGGATTACCTGGCGAACGTCCGATTTATCGATGCCCATACCAAAAGCATTGGTGGCCACCAGCACTCTGATCTTTCCCAGCGTCCAGTAATTTTGCCTGTCCTGTCTTGTTTTTTGATCAAGACCGGCATGATAAAAGGATGATGAAATATTGTTTTTTGTCAGTATCTCCGAAAGCGCCCTGGTTTTTCTTCTGTTCCTTACATAAACTATTGAAGAACCTTTTTCTGATCCCAGTAATTGAAGTAAACGGGCAGTTTTATCATGTTCATTAATCACATGAAACGCAAGATTATTTCTTTCAAAAGTGCTTCTGAGAACATTACGGCTTTTAAAATTCAGCTTTTCTACGATATCTTCAACTACACGTGGGGTAGCAGTGGCCGAGAGAGCCAGCACGGGCGTATCAGAAAAATACTTTCTGATCTCTGCAATCTTCAGATAAGTAGGACGAAAATTATAGCCCCACTGCGAAATACAATGCGCTTCGTCCACGGCAATCAGGTTCACATTGATTTTGGCAAGTGCATATTGAAAATTCGTGCTCATCAACCTTTCGGGAGAGACATACAGGAATTTCAACTTGCCGTGAATGGCCTCCGAAAGAACGGCTTCAATTTCATCATGAAACATACCTGTATAAAGCGCTTTCGCAAAAATCCCAAGTTTTTTCAAGCGATCTGCCTGATCCTTCATCAAAGAGATCAAAGGTGTAATTACGAGACAGCAACCGGGTTTCATTAATCCGGGAATCTGAAAGGTAAGCGATTTCCCGCCACCGGTAGCCAGCAGGGCAAGTGTGTCCTTCCCCTGGAGAACAGAATCAATGATCTCTTCCTGCATGGGCCGAAAGCGCACGTAGCCCCAATATTCAGTTAATATTTTTTTTGCCTCCTGGCTCATAGGCTTATGCAGCGTTTAAATGTCTGCTTATTTATTGATTACACCTTTGGTTTGAAGCCGGCTCTTTTCCGTTACAATTAATTTTTAAATCTTACCAAAGCCGTGCCACAATGGATAAAATTAAGAAAATTAATTGAAAAATATACTGAAAGCCTGAATCTCATTTCACAAAAATTTATCATCCGACATTAAATCTTTCGGATAGCAAAGAAAAAATTTGGTCGTTGGTTTTGAAAGCATGTTAATGTTAAGTTGGTCTGATACTTCCGTAATATCCTTAATGGATCCGTCTTTGAAAAGAATATTGATTTTATCGATGCCGGGTTTGTACATGTAATTGGAAGTACTCTCGTCAAAAACAAAGTAGGAGAGTTCTTCATCTTTAAGCGCAAACTGTTTTTGGGTAGCTTCTCTGACCAGTGCTATTTTCTTTTCATCAAATGGTTCGTTTTGAAGTTCGATTCTGAAAAGGTTCCTGTTTACAATTGCTTTGCTCAATGTGGAAAGAACCTTGTCAGAATGACTCATCCACACTTTCATAGATGTATAGATGTCAAAATCATCTAGTTGAGCGAATCTTTCTAAAACATCCGGGTCTTCCAAAAAGTCCTTCTCCTGTATGGCATTTTCAAGGAAAAACCGCAATGCGGGAGTGGCAAAAAGCTTTTCTCCATTCATGGCAAGATATTTGGCTCTTTTTAATAGATGAATGGCCATGTATTCAGCCGCCAGAACTGTTTTATGGAGATATACCTGCCAGTACATAAGCCGGCGCGCCATAATAAACTTTTCCACGGAATAAATTCCTTTTATTTCTATAGCAGGTTGGTCATTCGCAATCTGGAGCATATTCAGAAGCCGCTCGTAATTTACCGTTCCTTCGGCAACACCCGTAAAAAAGCTATCCCGTTTCAAGTAATCTAGCCGATCCATATCGAACTGACTGGAAACAAGTTGTTGTAAAAAATGCTTGTGATAACGGTTCTCGAAAATATCCAGCGTCATTTGCAATTTGCCGTCAAACTCCCGGTTCAGGCGTTCCATAAACCATTTGGAAATACTTTCGTGATTAACCCTGTGTACGATACTGTGTTCAAGTGCGTGAGAATAGGGTCCGTGACCAATATCATGAAGTAACATGGCAATCTGCGCAGCAGAAACTTCTTCAGGCAAAATTTCATGCCCTTTCATTTTGAGTTCGGAGAGCGCACGCCCCATCAGGTACATGGCACCAAGTGAATGCTGAAACCGTGTGTGAAGTGCCCCGGGATAGACAAGGTGGGTCAATCCCAGTTGCTTGATCCGTCTGAGCCTTTGAAAAAAAGGATGTTCAATAATATCGAAAATAATATCGTCGGTTATGGGAATGAAACCGTAAACTGGGTCGTTGAAGATTTTGCGCTTGTTTAAGTTGTGGGCACTCATAAATTTTCTTAAATTTGTTTTTTAAGCTTTTCCGTGTGAAGGAAATGCCTCATTTTTGTGGAACCAAATTTCACAAACAGGTTAATCTCTGATATATCTAAAGGCAAAGATAGCTAATATCCCAGATTCGCCACACAAATTTTAAACAGTAAATCCATGAGCAAAACAAAGATACTTTGGGCTGATGACGAAATAGAAATGCTGCGTCCGCATATCATTTTTCTGGAAGAGAAAGGATTTGATGTGGTAGCAGTAAACAATGGTGATGATGTTCTGGAAAAAGTGGCAGAAGAAACTTTTGATATCGTTTTTTTAGATGAACAAATGCCGGGCCTAAGCGGCATAGAAGTTCTTGAAAAGCTGCAAAAAAGTCAGCCAGGACTGCCGGTAGTGATGATCACAAAAAGCGAAGAAGAAGCTATTATGGAAGATGCAATCGGTTCTAACATTGCTGATTACCTTATAAAACCCGTGAAACCCAGCCAAATTCTTCTTTCGTTGAAACGAAACCTGGAGAATAAAAAACTGGTGGGAGAAAAGACCACGATGAACTACCAGCAGGAATTCAGGGAGATCAGTATGCATTTGCAGGACAGGCTAGATACAAATGACTGGGTCGATATCTATAAGAAACTGGTCCGTTGGGAAATAGATTTGGAAAAATCTGATGATCAGGGCATCAGCGAAGTTCTTTCACTTCAAAAAAATGAAGCGAATATTGGTTTTTCAAAATTTTATTCCCGGAATTACAAAGACTGGCTCTATGGAAAAACAGATGACAAACCTCTTCTTTCACACACCGTGATCAAGGAAAAAGTTTTCCCGCAACTTGGGGAAAACCAAAAAATTTTCTTTCTGTTAATTGATAACTTGCGGTATGATCAATGGAAAATTATCGAACCTATGATCAGCAATTATTTCAGGGTAGAGGATGATGATCTGTACTACAGTATTTTGCCCACGACGACGCAATATGCAAGGAACGCTCTTTTTTCGGGTATGATGCCTCTGGAGATCAGAAACCGGTTCCCGAAATACTGGGTTGAAGAACAAGATGAAGGAACCAAAAACCAGTACGAATCCGAGCTTCTTGGAGAGCAATTTAAAAGATACGGCAAACAGGTTAAATATTCTTATAATAAGATTTTAAATCATGACGCTGGGAAGAAGCTGTTAGACAACGTGGCCAATCTTATGCAATTTGATTTCAATGTCATTGTTTACAATTTTGTGGACATGCTGTCGCATGCTCGTACTGAAATGGAGATTATCCGCGAATTGGCCGATAATGAGTCGGCATACCGTTCACTCATGTCTTCCTGGTTCGAGCATTCGTCACTTTTTAAGATCATTAAATACCTCTCCACCAAAAACGTGAAAATTATTATAACCACCGACCACGGTTCTATCAGAGTTCATGATGCCGTTAAAATTTTGGGGGATAAAAATGTGAATACAAATCTGCGTTATAAATATGGTAAGAGCTTAGCTTACAATCAAAAAGAAGTATTTGAAGTATTGCATCCCGAGGAATACTTTTTGCCGAAGCACAATGTAAGTACCCGATGGGTCTTCACCAAGGGCAGCACTTTCTTTGCTTATCCCAACAATTATAATTACTACGTCAAATTTTATGGTAATACATTCCAGCATGGTGGAATTTCGCTTGAAGAAGTACTGATCCCATTTATTACTTTGAATGCCAAATAATGAATAAAATACAGGCTCTAAAAGCTTTCCGTCCGGAAGATTTATTTGAAGTTGCAAAGGCAATACTGGATTCCTTTAAAAACGAACGGGTATTCGCCCTTTACGGGAAAATGGGTACGGGAAAAACTACATTGGTAAAAGCTTTCGCAGAGGTTTTGGGATCTTCAGATGTGGTGAGCAGCCCTACTTTTTCGCTGGTAAATGAATATGATGACCGGCAGGGTTCGACCTTCTATCATTTTGATTTTTATAGAATTAAACACGTCGAAGAAGCTTTTGACATCGGCTTTGAAGAATACCTGTACAGCGGGAAGTATTGCTTCTTAGAGTGGCCGGAAAAGATTTCGCAACTTTTACCTGAAACTTACGTATATATTTCCATCGAAGTAAATGAAAATGAAGAGCGTTTAGTTACTTTTAACCTGAATGAAAACAACCATCAAGAACATTGAAAATAATTAAGCTTCAGAAACATATATAAAACATCATAAAAATGACAGAAGAAGGGAAAACATATATTCGACTTTCCGACAAAAACAGCCTGATGCCCAAGGAAGAAACCCTTGAAAGGAAACCCGAAAAAAAACAGTTTGTCATTGGAATTCCGCGTGAAGCGGACCCCAACGAAAGCAGGGTTCCTTTAGCACCTATGGCTGTTGGTTTACTGGTGAAAAACGGCCACAGGGTCATTGTTGAAGAAGGCGCCGGAAAAGCAGCCTATTTCCCTGATAATCTTTATGCTGAAGAAGGAGCTGAAATTGTTCGGTACCTGGAAGAAGTCTATAAAGCAAACATGGTGGTTAAGATCAGTGCCCCAACAGACGAAGAAGTTGATTTGCTGGATAAAGGGCAAACACTTTTTTCTTCTATCTCCTTACAGGGACGTACTAAAAATTATTTCCAAAAGTTACTGGATAAACGGGTAAATGCCGTTGCCTATGAGTATATAAAAGACAAAACAGGGGCTTTTCCTTTGGTAAAATCTATGAGCGAAATTATTGGTAATGCCACCATTATGATCGCTGCAGAATACCTATGCCATCCTGAATACGGCAAAGGCGTCATGCTGGGAGGTTTTCCGGGCGTCAGGCCATCGGAAGTGGTGATAATCGGTGCAGGAACCGTTGCCGAATATGCAGCCCGTACAGCGCTCGGAATGGGAGCAAATGTAAAGATCTTTGACGACTCTATTTATAAGATGAGAGGCCTTCAAAACAAGCTGGGAATGCGTATTTTCACATCGGTTCTACAGCCACCTTTGTTGCTGAAAGCCATTAAAGAAGCCGACGTTGTGATCGGCGCAAAACACTCCCCATCAGGACAAGCCTGTTATATGGTTCCCAAAGAAATGATACAGCAAATGAAACAGGGCGCTGTTATTGTAGATGTAAGCATTGACCAGGGCGGATGCTTTGAAACTTCCAGACAAACAACACATAAACACCCTGTATTCAGAGAGTTTGGAGTTACTCATTACTGCGTTCCTAATATTGCATCACGGGTTCCGCACACAGCTTCTTATTCTTTAAGCAATTTTCTTTCTTCACTGTTGCTGAATATTACAGGAGCCGGTGGTATTGAAAATCTGATCATGCTTGACAAAGCCTTTGGAAGAGGAGTGTACGTATATAGTGGAATTCTTACCAATGAGTATATAGGTAACAAATTCGGACTTTCTTCCCGCGATCTGGATTTACTTTTATCAGCACTTCATTAAAAACAAAAGGGGCTTTTTAAACCCCTTTCACAACAAATATTTTGAATATTCGTAAACCTATTTCTTCACAGAAGTTTTAATAATAGTTCCACTGATTGTCATAGAAATGGATGTTCCGTTTTGCTGAACTTCCATTTTAACTTCTTGGTCAACATTGAGTTTGGTAGTCCATCCTGTGCGAATGTCAACGGTAGCTTCTCCGTTTTGAACGCCATCAAGGGTCAGATTTTGGTTTTCAGCCTTATTTGCTGAAATTTTGGCTTCTATACCAATCACAGCATCATTTCCAGAAATCTTTTTCAAAGTATATTTTACATGATAGATCATGTTGCTGCTTTTCATCGGTTTAATATCTGCTTGCCAGCTATCTCCAACTTTAATACTGTGTCCCGGAAATACTATATAATTATCTCCTGAGCTAATGCTACCAGTTACTTTATCCTGTCCAGCCATGTCGCCCATGTCAAATTTTGTAATATTGCCTAGTTCATCAATAAAAATCTGATACGATTTTCCGATCGCTTTGTTCAATACATCGCCAATCCTTTTACCAGGCCCTGAAGCATAGGTTTTAGGATCGGAAGAATCATAGTTTATCTTTTGTCCAAAAACCGACTGTGACATAGTCTTTCTTTTGATTGTATTTGTCGTTTGAATGGAATTTGAAGCAACTTTCCCAATAATGGTATTTATGTCTGTAGTAATTAGCTGTTGTATGTTTACATCCTGTCCATGGTTTTGCATATCAATGGTCTGGTTAATACTGCTGGTTGTAACAAACTTATCATTTTGATGTAGTTTGTATTTTAAGTCAACTTTCTTTTTGGCAAGTAGCTGACTGGGAGCGGCTAAAATTACTAAAGCAATACTTAAAACGAGTGTGGATCTTAATGTTTTCATAAATTAAATTTTGATTAAAAAAATATTTTAGTTTAAAAGTTTTCTTAAAAGGGCATATCGGCATTTCCAGAATCATCCAAATCGTCCATTCGTGATTTATAAGTACGCATGCCGTTCTGCACATCGTCAGTTGAAAATTCTCCCTGGCCTGATGCTGGTTGATGGTAATCTTCAAACTTGGCAAAATTGCTGATAAATTTAAGTTTGATTTCTCCAGTGGCACCGTTTCTGTGTTTTGCAATGATGATATCGGCCATATCTTTGGTAGATGTTCCATCATCGTATGCGTCCATCTTGTAATATTCGGGACGGTAAATAAACAAAACGATATCGGCATCCTGCTCAATGGCTCCTGATTCACGCAAGTCGGAAAGGATTGGCTTTCCTGATGCTCCAGGACGGTTTTCAACAGCACGGCTCAACTGAGAAAGTGCCAGTACAGGGATGTTCAGCTCCTTGGCAAGCGCTTTCAAGGAACGGGAAATCATACTGATCTCTTGTTCACGGTTCCCTTTGGCATCACCACCACCGCTCATTAACTGCAGATAATCAATAAAAACCATCTGGATATCATGTTGTTGCTTGAGCCGGCGACATTTTGCCCTCAATTCAAAAATAGTCAGGGCAGGCGTGTCATCGATAAAGATTTTAGCATCAACCAATGAACTAATCTTGGTATTCAATTGCAGCCATTCATACTCAGCCAGGTCACCTTTTCTAAGTCTTCCTGAAGATAATTCGCTTTCGCTGGAAATTAAACGCGTAACAAGCTGTACCGCTGACATTTCTAATGAGAATACAGCCACGGGCTTTTTAAATTGGACCGCAATATTCCTTGCCATTGTCAATGCGAAAGATGTTTTCCCCATGGCAGGGCGTGCAGCAAGAATGATCAAATCCGATTTTTGCCATCCTGAGGTAATTCTATCCAGCGCCATAAAACCTGATGAAACTCCGCTCAGCTGAGTCTCAGAATTTTTCGCACTTTCTATATCATCGATAGCCTGCTTAATAAGTCCAGACATGCTTTCTACACCTCGGCGTAAATTGGATTCGGATACGTTGAACAAATTCTGCTCAGCCCTATCCAGCAAATCAAAAACATCTGTGGTGTCTTCAAAAGCGTCTTTAATAATTTCAGAGGAAATCTTGATCAACTCTCTTTGAATGTGCTTCTGAAGAAGAATACGTGAATGAAATTCCACATTAGCGGAAGAAGCAATCCTGCTGGTAAGCATGGTAATATAGTAGGGGCCACCAACCATTTCAAGTTCGCCTGTGCTTTTTAACTCATTGGTAACAGTCATAATGTCAACCGGTTCCGACTTGTTAAACAACCTGTGAATGGCAGAAAATATTCTTTGGTGCGAATCTTTATAGAAGACTTCAGGCTTTAAAATATCAATTATGGCTGTCACAGCATCCTGTTCAAGCATCATAGCTCCCAACACGGCTTCTTCAAGATCAACCGCCTGGGGAGGAACCTTTCCATACTCCAGAAGATTGTTGTTCAATGAACCAGGTTTTGAAGTGGTCTGTTTCCTTTTTGTTTGGGAATTGACATTTTCCATTTTTCAAAAATACAAATTGAAAGGTTTAAGACAAGCTTTTTGTTAATTTATTTTAATAGGAAATTATTGATTTCGGATTCTTTAGTAAATTAATGAAATCATGCTGAAATTCAGTAAGATAACTTATATGTTTCCGGGTGCTTTCCATGAGCTCATTTTCAATTTTTTCTGCCAGTAAACACATCTGCCAGTTCATATTCAACAGGGACGGGTCGAGTAGGGGATTCGGTCGTTTTAAAAAAACTCGAGCGACATTTTGAACCGAATAATCACCCCTTAGCCGGTAATCAACCAGCGCATCTGAATGAAAAACCTGCAACAATTCTACAAGTTTTCCTTCAGCTTCTTCAGCCAGTTCGTGCTGACCTGCTTCCTGAAGAAAACGCAAAAAGTCATCTTTATTATAAACAATTATTTTTGAATACTTTGCAATACTGTCTCTAAAATATGAAACAAATAATTCAATGGGATCATTCTCATTAATGAAGAATGAAATCTCAGTATTTCCATCCAAAGATTGAACACCACAAGCGATGGGAATCGGCTGGTAAGGATGTGTGTTCGCCAAATAAGGGATAGCAGTTTTCACCAGATAAGGAGTAAAGATAATTGATGTATCTGATATATTATCAGTTATCTGGATCAATTTCTCTTCATCAACAAAAGGCTTTTTATTTTGTGCTGCCCCAAGCTGTACCTTTTGTTTTTCAGAAAGCGTACCGGATTTGTATTCTTCAGGTTTATCATTTCCGGAATAATAGTTTACAAAACGTTCTTCTTTGTCTAAGGCATCTAAATATAAAATACTGTTTTCCTGCACTTTTTTCCAACAATGGCCTAAAAAATCGCAGGGATATGGATTGTGACACCAGGTTCCGATGTTTATTTCAGGTGAGGATGTCCTCAGCAAAATTTCCTTTTCATCTTTTACTTTCTCAGAAATAAATTGCTGCCGTTCAATAACTTCACTAAGAACGCTCTGTTTTATGAAAAGCTTCTGCAAATCCAGCTTCCCATCAAAAACATAATCTTTGTTGATGTAAACCAGAAAGAAATCTTCCAGTTCCACCCCGGAGTTTGTGATTACATAATACTGAAATGACGCATCCATCAAATAAGTCTCAGAAATCTTTATAGAGCTTTTCACTTCGTAAGCAATCCATGATTGCTTCCCCTTGACCAGAATATCTAAAATGGACAGCAACATATTAGACTGGAATACAGCTTCATAGAGTTTAGAAAATGAATTGGTTCTGACTATTTCAGCAGTTTCCAAAACCTTTTTTCTAAACTGTGATGGAGATTTAGGTCTCAGATCGATGCCATGGGGAAATAGTTGCTGTGCCAGCACACCGACATCTGTTCCTCTTTTAAAGATAGCCCGTTGAGAATCTGGAAGCCTATCGCGCAAGAACGGACGCTTTTTATTAAGATACAATGATTTAAGGCACTGTGCGCCTCTTATGAATGTAGATTTTGATAATACATGTTTCTCCATGAAAATTTGTCAATGAACTGATTTTCTTTAAATTACATTTTCTTCTCCTGACTGAAAATAACGCCGTTTGGTTGATTTCTGAATTTTAACCATACACCACAAATTCCTCCTTTATCAAAGGCAATCCCTGATATCTCCGGAAGAGTTGGATCGTAGTGAGTACATCTTTCTGACAATAAATGGCAATGCGTTCCAGGTCTTTTTCTTCCCAATAGACATGTGCAACCTGACTGCCGTCGATATCATCTTTGGGTGTTGGGATGTCAAACAGGGCTGCCAGCAATTCCAACGAAGTATAGTGCTTGTAATCACCAAATTTCCATAATTCTAGCGTGTCCAAATGTCTGAGTTCCCAGGGTTTTTTCCCGGCAAGGTCGAGTATGTAAGGCAATTCAATACCCTGAACCAGCATGCGGCGTGCCAGATATGGAAAATCAAATTCTTTGCCGTTGTGTGCACACAACAACGATTCAGAGCCGTTATAGTGATGACGTAACAATTGCGCAAATTCTTCAAGGAGTATTCTTTCTTCGTCTCCATAAAAAGATTTCAACCGGATTTCACTACCATTGATGAATCCACAGGAAACGCAAACAATTTTTCCAAATTCAGCATAAATTCCTGCTCTTTGGTAAAGATCTTTCGCTGTTTGGTCTTCACTCTGTTTACCAAAGGTTCTGGCTTTCTTTTCCCACAGTTTTATGAACCTTTCAGGTACCTTTTCATATTCAGGGTA
>CAZPPK010000011.1:0-32526 GCA_964588415.1 uncultured Lentimicrobiaceae bacterium | reverse complement strand
CACGACCTGCTCATTACGAGTGAGCTGCTCTACCAGCTGAGCTAAGGAGGCTTTTATTTTCCTGCGTTTTCATTAATCAGGAAACAAAAATAGCGGTGCAAAGATAACAGAAACTAAAAATACAACATCCCCGTTATGAAAATTTCTGTTTTTGCTCTGCAAAATCTATTTTAGGAAAATGAATTCTCTATAATAGTTTCAATTATTTACGTGGATTTATTTCCCAAAAATGAAATAAATGAGTCCTTTTTTACGCTGTTTCGGGAGATTCATTTTTACATAAAGATGTTATTTTTTTTCAAAAAATATTCTTTATTTGACATTTCTTTGAAGGAATAAGAGAACTTAGAAATGAGTTTTTTATGGGGATTTAATATAAAAGTTATCAATCTATTCTATTAAAGTACAATTAATTAAAGACATATTAAAGAATTATCATGTTTAAAATATTTTAACAATTGCGTGTTTGTGGATTTTATTATCTTGCGGAAAAATTTTTACCTAATCTTTAAAACTGCTAAAAGTATGAAGTTAATTGTAAAATCACTCCTCTTTGCGGGACTACTGTTTTTCGGGTTGAATGTTTCTGCTCAGTCTGTTTCTGATGCCGGTAATTTATACAATCAGGCAAATCAACAGTTTAAAAACAAAGCCTTTGGCCCGGCCGTAAAGTTATACGAGCAAGCACTACAAACCTGTAAGATGGTCGGACCTGACGCCATGGAGCTCCAGACTCAGGTAGAAAGTCAACTTGCACAAGCTTATTTTTGGAACGGAATTTCATTTTACCAAAAAAAGCAATTCGATAACGCTATTACACAATTACAGAAATCAAGTAAGATGGCGGTAAAAGTTAACAATACTAAATTCAAAGGATTGGCGACTACTTACACAGCACGTGTTTACGCATCAAAAGGAAATACATTCCTGATGCAGAAGAAATATGCTGATGCAGGTGCACAATATGATGCTGCTTTAAAAGTAGATCCTAATAGCATTAATGCTTATTTCGGTAAGAGCCTTATGGCCAAAGAACAGAAAAACCTGGATAAAATGGCAACTCTTGTTAAAAAAGTTGGTACACTGATTCATACAAATTCCAAAGGATCACAGATTTATGGGCAGGCCAGGCGAATGGCTTTTGGTGCTTTTTTAAATACTGGTGCAGTGGAAATTCAGAAAGAGAATTATAAGGGTGCGTTGACAGATTTCTCCAAAGCCAAGGAATTTTATGCAGGTAGTGCCACGTTATATTATTATATCGCTGTTGCCAATGTAAAACTCAAAAAGTGGGATGCTGCCATCGCCAACGGACGAAAAGCCCTGACCATGGAAAGAAATTCAAAATCAGACATTCATTTTACGCTCGGACAGGCTTATCAGGGTAAGGGGCTTAAAACCAACGCCTGTAACGAATTTAAAAATGTAAAGAGTGGCCCTAACGTGGCTGCTGCAAAATATCAAATGAAAAACGTTCTGAAGTGTAAATAGATTTCGGAAAGTAATAGATTAAAAACGGGAAGAAATTAATTTCTTCCCGTTTTTTTATGTGCCCGCTTATTTCTAAATGTGACTCTATTCTAAATGGGTTTGAATGGTGAGTTTTTTTAATCCGCCTGAGGCGGACAAGGGATTAATTCCCCGCCCCTTGGGACGATTAATAATCTCCTTTTGATACCCCGCTACTCTGCGGCGGGGGTAGTTCATTTTTTGGACGGATTAAATAGGCCGTTTTCAAATACTAATAACCATTGTTAGATATTGAAACAATGGTTATATTTGCTACAACAACAATTTCTAACTAAAAATTTCAATAATGATTAAAAGAACTTTTTTTCTCCTTGCAGGATTTCTATTTTTTCTTTTTTCTGCCCAGGCACAAAATTTATCCGACACATTAAAACCCGACCCGTCGGTTAAAATTGGAAAGCTGGCCAATGGCCTGACTTATTATATCAAACAAAACAAAAAACCAAAAGACCGTGTTTCATTGCGTCTGGTTGTAAATGCAGGCTCTATTTGTGAAACCAAAATCCAGCAGGGACTGGCACACCTTACGGAGCATATGTGCTTTAACGGAACGAAGCATTTTAAAAAACAGGCTTTGGTAGATTTTATTGAGGCCTCCGGCGTAAAGTTCGGAGCTGATTTAAATGCGAGTACATCGTTTGATGAAACCATTTACAAACTACAGATGCCAACTGACAGGGTTGGCTTACTCGACAGCGCCATGCTGGTACTGGAAGACTGGGCTCATAATGTTCGTCTTGAAGGTAGCGAAATAGATAAAGAACGCGGCGTAGTAAAAGAAGAGTGGAGATTGGGACTGGGTGCCCAGGATCGCATGCGGAAGAAGTTTTTGCCCATTATTTTGAAGGGTTCCCGCTATGCCGAAAGAATTCCTATCGGTAAAATAGGAATTATTGATACTGCACATTATGAGACCCTTAGAAATTTCTATCATACCTGGTACAGGCCAGATTTAATGGCTGTTGTCGTTGTGGGAGACATCAATATTGATCAAATGCAAAAACTCATAGAAAAGCATTTTGGAAATATTCCTGATCCGCAGCATGAACAAAAAAGAATTATCTACGGTGTTCCCGAAAATAAAAAACCTTTGATTGCTATTGAAGCAGATTCAGAAGCAACCAGCAGCCAGGTGGTTATTTTCTATAAACACCCCAGAGTGGCGAATCCAACCGTGAAGGGTTTCCGCAATGATCTTAGGGATCGGCTTTATAACTCTATGATGAGTTCACGTCTGAATGAAATTGCTCAAAAACCTACGGCTCCTTTTATTTATGCGGGAGCAGGCTATGGATCTTTTATTGGCCGGACCACTAACGCTTACACAGTTTTTGCCATTGCAAAAGATAATAAAATTCTACACTCTATGAAAGTACTTCTGGACGAAGACGCAAGAGTGAAAGATTTTGGATTTACGGCCACAGAGTTGGAAAGACAAAAGAAAAATTTGCTACGGCAGTATGAACAGATAGATGCTGACAAGAACAAACAAAGGTCAGGCCTGTTTGTTCAGGAGTTTATTAATAATTTCCTGAATCATGAGCCCATCCCAAGCATTGACGAACAGTACAACCTGGCAAAAAAACTGATCCCCACCATCACGTTGCAGGAAGAAAATAAACTTTCTCATGAATGGGTAACTGATTCAAACATGGTGGTTCTCGCTTTGCAACCTCAGAAGAAAGGAGTTAAAATTCCTACGGATCGGGAAGTAATGGAAGTTATTGACAGTTCTAAAACTGTAGTTCTAAAACCCTATATTGACAAGGTTACCAATGCCCCCTTGATTGCTCATACGATCACTCCCGGAAAAATTGTAAAGGCCGAAAAAGTTGGGAATGATTATGAAAAGTGGGTACTTAGCAATGGTATTGAAGTATTTGTAAAACCCACACAATTTAAGAATGATGAGATTCTTTACAAAGCATACAGCCTCGGTGGAAGCTCGCTTTTCCCGGATGATCAGATCCTTATTTCCCGTGTTTTAGGAAACGTGGTAAAAGAAAGCGGCCTGGGAAAATTCAGCAATGTGGGACTGGATAAAAAACTCAGTGGCAAAGTTGTCAGTCTTAGCCCATACCTGCATGCCCTAACCCAGGGTTTTAATGGTAGTGTGAGCCCGAAGGACCTGGAAACTTTGCTCAAGCTGCAATACTTGTATTTTACCCAGCCCCGGAAAGACCGTTCCATCTTTGAGAAAGTAATTGATGATCAGAAAAATTCGGTAAAGCACCTGGGCGACAGTCCTAAGATGGTGTTTTATGATTCTTTGTATCAGGTTTCCACGCTGCATTCTCCCCGTGTTATCATTATTCCGACGGTTGCGCAAATAAATAACATCTGGCAATCGCAAGTTTACAGAACCTATAAAGATCAGTTCCAGAATCCGGCAGGATTTAAGGTCTTTTTTGTTGGTAATGTTGATACAACGAAACTGAAACCACTTGTGGAAAAATACCTTGCCAGTCTGCCTGTAAATGAATCTCCTTTAAATTGGAAAGATGTTACATTGGGTTTCCCAAAAGGAAAAACAGATGTGGTTGTGCATAAAGGTTCGGCTCCACAAAGTACGGTAGTGCTTATGATGAAAGGCAAATACAAATTTAATTTTGAAAATAATTTGTTGATGAATGCTTTGGTTCAATGCCTGAATATTGAGTTGCGGGAGAAAGTCCGTGAAGAAGAGAGTGGAACTTATGGGATTTATATTTCACAATCTACCGAACTCTATCCTGAACAAAAATACTCACTGAACCTGGGCTTTGGATGTGCTCCCAAAAATGTGGACCATCTTGTGAATTCCGTTTTCCAGGTATTTGAAAAGTTCCGCAAGGATGGCCCGGATGCATTTACAATGAAGAAAGTGAAAGAAACTTTTATCAGGAGCCGTCAAAGTAGCGCCAGAGAGAATTCATTCTGGATCAATAAAATTGTTAACACGCAATTTGAAGGAACCAAAATCAGGTCGCAGAGCGAATATGATGAAGCCGTCAATAGCATTACAGCTGCAAAGGTGAAAAGAGCAGCTAAAAAGTACCTGACCATGGACCATTACGTTCTGGGTGTTTTGAAACCGGAAAAGTAAAACCATTTTTTCACAAACGATTGAGAAGAGTGTTTCCTGTTTAATTGCATGATCCCGGGTTGGTTTCGCCCCATAGCTTTGTCAGGTCCGTATGTATGATTTTGTTTTTATGTAGCTTTGCCCACCTGTTGTGTTGTGAAAGAATTTGTTTGTTGCAGGGATTTGAAAACGGGAGCTAAAATTATATTGAATGGTTTTCTCCCGGTGGGTTTTAAGCGATACATTAAAGGAAAATAAAATTAAAAATTAAATCAATGAAACGTTTATTGATAGCTACAGGTGGTGGAGATTGCCCGGGATTAAATGCTGTTATTCGTGCCATAGTTCACAGGGCTTCACAAGAGCCCGACTGGGAAGTGCTGGGAAGCATCCAGGCATTTAACGGTGTCCTTTGGGAACCGACCGAAATAGTTCGATTAGATATTGAAAAAGTTAAAGGAATTCATTTTCAGGGTGGTACAATTATTGAGACTACGAATAAAGGTGGCCCGTATGCCTGGCCTATCAAAGACAAAGATGGAAACTGGACTTATGTAGATCGTTCCGATGAAATGATCCGTAAGTTGCAGGTAATGCAGATAGATGCTGTTATCAGTATAGGAGGAGATGGTTCTCAGCAAATTTCCGAAAAACTTTACCGTAAGGGTCTCAATATTATAGGTGTCCCAAAGACCATCGATAACGATCTTTCTTCTACCGATTCTACTTTCGGATTCCAAACTGCCAACGAAATTGCCACGGAAGCTGTGGATAAATTGGTAACTACTGCTGCCAGTCACAACCGGGTTTTTGTTCTGGAAGTCATGGGTCGTGAAGCCGGTTGGATAGCCATGAACGCTGCCGTTGCCGGTGGTGCCGATGTCTGTCTGATCCCAGAAATGCCTTACGATATCAATATTGTAAAAGAAGCACTTGAAAAACGTTTTGTCCACGACCGCGGATTCGCCGTTGTTATTGTATCAGAAGGAGCAAAACCCAAAGGTGGTTCTATGGCGGTTCTGGAAAATGACGAAGTAGGATATGCTAATCCCAAACTTGGCGGTGTTGCGCGAAAGCTAATCAACCAGCTCAAGGAGGCAGGCTTTAAACACGATATGCGTGAAACCGTTTTGGGTCACCTGCAAAGGGGTGGCGTTCCTATCGCATACGACCGTGTGCTTTCTGCCCAATTTGGCGTTAAAGCATTCGAAATGGTTTTAGCAGGCGACTTCGGCAAGATGGTTGCTTATCGTCATCCCAAATTTGTTTCGGTACCTCTTAAAGATGCAATAGCCAAACCCAATTTAGTTACGCCTAGTAATGCTTTGGTTAAGACGTTAAAAGGATTGGGCGTTTCCATGGGAGTATAGGCTCTTCAATCTCACATTAACAACTTTTGCTCATCGTTAATGAAGCTCCGGAATTTTTCGGAGCTTTTTTATTTACTGTATAAGAGGTTCTTATTAACAGAAAGTATGATTCATTATCCATTATATTTGCTGCCTTTATGATGAATCAGAACAAAACCATAAATCAAAAGTCTCTTTCCTGGATCATCCTCGCCAGCTTGGTGCTGGTGTGGGGAAGCTCTTTCATTTTGATGAAAAAAGGGCTAATCTACTTTTCAGGCGAGGAAGTCGGACTGATTCGTATCAGCATTGCTTTTTTGATTCTGTCGCCTTTTGCGATAAAAAGACTGAAAACAATTGAAAAAAAATATTTCATTTTACTGACCATTTCTGGAACTATCGGAAGCCTGTTTCCCGCTTTGCTGTTTGCCATCTCGGAAACAGGCATTGACAGTGCCCTGGCCGGGACCTTAAATTCGCTGACGCCTTTGTTTGCTCTCCTAATAGGACTTGCTTTCTTTAAGCATAAAACAAAGTGGTTCAATGTGATGGGTGTCTTTATTGGGCTGTTGGGGGCAATAGGATTGATCCTTGCCAACAGTGATGGAAAAATTCAGGTGGATGTTTTTTATGCTTCTTTGGTGGTTATTGCCACCATCCTTTACGGGATCAATGTGAATTTTGTAAAGCATTATTTTAAGGGAATCAATGCGTTGGACATTACCGTTATGTCTTTCTTCTTTATCGGCATCCCAACCATCATTTATACCCTGTTATTTACACCTGTTATCCATAAATTGATAACACGTCCGGAAGCTTGGCACGGTATCGGTTATATTGCCATTTTGGCGATTGCCGGAACAGGTTTGGCCCTGATCGCTTTCAATCATTTAATCAAACTAACCACTCCGGTTTTTGCATCTTCGGTTACTTATCTAATTCCTGTAGTTGCTATTCTATGGGGTGTTTTGGACGGTGAGCAACTTTCACCGGATTTCTTTCTCTGGTTTCTTGTAATTCTTACAGGAGTCTTCCTTGTTAATGCTAAAGCTTTCATTAATATAAATTTAGCATCAAGGATTATATTTCGGAAAAATAAATAACAATAAATTTGTTAATAACAATTTTTTAGTATTTTTGCACTCCAAAATTGACAGTATTATAAAGATAAACAGGATGTACGCAATAGTTGATATAGCCGGACAACAGTTCAAAGTAGAGCAAGGTCAGGAGATTTTTGTTCACAGGCTTAGTGAAGATGAAGGCTCAAGTGTGAAATTTGACCGGGTTTTATTGATTGATCAGGATGGAAAGGTAAACGTAGGAACCCCGGTTGTTAAAGGGGCCAATGTTGACGTTAAGGTTTTGGAGCATGTTCGCGCAGACAAAGTGAAAGTCTTCAAGAAAAAAAGAAGAAAAGGCTATCAGAAAGAAAGCGGTCATCGTCAGGATCTGAGTAAAGTACTTATTGAGAAAATTACTTTTTAACGCAAAAAAATTTTAGAAAATGGCTCACAAAAAAGGAATGGGGAGTTCCCATAACGGACGCGAATCAGAAAGTAAAAGACTGGGTGTAAAAATCTACGGCGGACAAGCCGCTAAAGCAGGAAACATCCTAATCAGACAGAGAGGTACAGTTCATCATCCGGGTTTAAACGTGGGTATGGGTAAGGATCATACATTGTTTGCCCTTGTTGATGGAGTTGTGGAATTCAGAAAAAGAAAAAACAACCGTTCATACGTAAGCGTTATCGCTCCCGATGTAGAGAAATAGGCACAATACTTCTCATATATATTTTAGATCCGGCGCAGTTTTGTACCGGATTTTTTTTGCCTTTTTGAATCGCTCAATAGTAAAACATGTTCATTTAAGCAGGATTTGAATTTTGTACACATGTTTTTAATCCGCCTGAGGCGGACAAGGGATTAATTCCCCGCCCCTTGGGGCGATTAATAATCTCCTTTTGATACCCTGCTGCTCTGCGGCGGGGGTAGTTCATTTACTTAGGGTTTCCAAAGCACTTTTAACTTTGCTATCTTTGCGCCAAAATCATTATTTCATGCTTGAACTTCAAAGAATCAGAAAAAATAAAGACTACGTAATTGAGCGGCTTGCCGTTAAGAATTTTGATGCAGCAGCGTTGGTCGAAAAAATTATTTACCTGGATCAGACCCGCAGGGCAAAACAAAAGGAACTGGATGATCTACTGGCTAAATCCAATAGATTGGCCGGTGAAATCGGACAATATTTTAAGTCGGGTGAAAAAGAAAAAGCTGAAGCCACAAAGAAAGAAACGGTAGTACTTAAAGCAAAATCTAAATCGTTGGGCGAGGAGTTAGATCAGATTGTTGAAGAACTGAATGCAGGGCTTATTGAATTGCCCAATATTCCGCATGAGTCTGTTGCTCCCGGTAAAGGCGAAGCTGACAATGAAGAAGTTTTTAGGGAGGGAGTATTGCCTGAAATGGGAAAAGATGCGCTTCCGCATTGGGATTTGGCCGAAAAATATCAGATCATTGATTTTAATTTAGGCAGTAAAGTTACCGGCGCCGGATTCCCTTTTTATCGTGGAAAAGGTGCACGGCTTCAAAGAGCATTGATCAACTTTTTTCTTGATGAAGCAATGCAGGCAGGATATCTTGAGTACCAGCCTCCGTTGCTTATTAACGAAGCGTCGGGATATGGTACGGGACAAATTCCCGATAAGGAAGGGCAGATGTATTATGTAGGTGTTGACAAGCTTTACCTGATTCCTACAGCTGAAGTTCCCATTACCAATATTTACCGGAATGTCATGTTGAAGGAAGAAGATTTGCCCATAAAAAACGTGGCATATTCCAATTGTTTCCGCCGGGAAGCAGGTTCTTATGGAAAAGATGTCCGTGGGCTGAACCGGTTACATCAATTTGACAAGGTGGAAATTGTTCAGATTCAGAACTCTGACAAATCATACGAAACGCTTGAAGAAATGAAAGCGCATGTAACAGGATTGCTTCGCAAGTTGGAACTTCCTTTTCGAATCTTAAGGCTTTGCGGTGGTGACATCAGTTTTACTTCTGCGCTTACTTTTGATTTTGAAGTTTATTCAGCAGCTCAAAGAAGGTGGCTGGAAGTCAGTTCGGTTTCCAATTTCGAGAGCTACCAGAGCAACCGGATGAAACTGCGTTTTAAAGATAATGATGGGAAAACACACCTGGCACATACATTGAACGGCAGCGCTTTGGCATTACCACGTATTGTGGCAGCCTTGCTTGAAAACAATCAAACCGAAAACGGCATCCAAATTCCAAAAGCACTCCAAAGCTATACGGGCTTTGAGTTTATTGATTAGGGTTTCTCTAAAAAATTCTATTTTCTATGGTCAGGCCGAAAAAATATTTAGGGCAACATTTTCTCACAGATAAAAATATCGCCAAGAAGATCACTCAGTGCCTGAGCCCCGAATATTCATCAATATGCGAGGTGGGTCCCGGAACAGGTGTCCTGACGGAATTTCTTCTTGCAAATCCACTACTTTCTTCCCTGACACTTATTGAGATTGATGACGAGTCGGTAGCCTATCTTCATGAACATTTTCATGATGAAAGGCTTAATATCATAGAAGCTGATTTCCTAAAAATGAACCTTCAGGAAATGCTGAAACCATCTTTTGCCCTGATCGGGAATTTCCCTTATAATATTTCGAGTCAGATATTTTTTAAAGTACTTGAGTTCCGGAATGAGATTCCGGAAGTGGTAGGAATGGTGCAAAAGGAAGTGGCTGAAAGGATTGCGGCCGGTTCAGGAAACAAAACCTACGGCATTCTCAGTGTGCTGTTACAGGCTTGGTACAATATTGAATATTGTTTTACCGTAAATGAAACTGTATTTTTTCCACCCCCAAAGGTTAAATCGGCAGTTATAAAGCTGCGTAGAAACTCAACAAAAAGTCTTGATTGTGATGAAGCATTGTTTAAGAAAGTTGTGAAGGCTGGATTCGGGCAGCGGCGTAAAACACTTCGAAATGCATTAAAACCTTTAACCGGGGTCTTGCAAAGCGATCATGTTTTACTGGATAAACGTGCCGAACAACTTGATGTCTCTGATTTTGTAACCCTGACTCGTTTTGTGGAAAATATTCTGCAAAAGAATTTCTGATAAGGTGTAAAATCATTTCCTGAAATATTTTGTTGTTGTCTTTTGACTGTACAGGTGGATATGAAAATATGAGATTGCTTCTCCGCCTCTGGCGGATCGCAATGACGGCCGTGTGGATAGATAATTCAGGATTAATTAATTACGCCAGTTTCTATAAAATCGTTCGTCATTGTGCGGAGCTTTGTGAAGGCTGTGGGCAGTGTGACAAAGCAATCTCTTTTTTACGTAATGTTTGTTTCATTATGAAATTGCTTCGTCCCCCGAAAACTCTAGGGGTCCTCCAATAGACGGTCTAAAAGAACATTAGATCAACGTTTAATGGCTATATTTGTATTGTAATTGATTTGGTTTTGAAAGAAGCATCCACATCTTTAGTATCCATTGTCAGGAGCCTTCCTGAGAACCCAGGCGTTTATCGTTATTACGATAAAAATGGGAAAATTTTGTATGTAGGGAAGGCAAAAAACCTGAAAAAGCGGGTTTCCAGTTATTTCAATAAAGAGCACGACAGCGGAAAGCTCCGCGTTCTCGTTAAGAAAATCTGTGATATTCAGTTCATTGTAACAGAAACAGAATTGGATGCACTGTTGCTGGAAAATAATCTCATCAAAAAACTTCAGCCGCGTTACAATGTGATGCTGAAGGACGATAAAACCTACCCCTGGCTTTGTATCAAAAAAGAACCGTTTTCCCGTGTCTTTGCCACACGGCATGTCATTGAAAATGGCTCGGAGTATTACGGTCCTTATGCATCTGTAAAGATGATGAATACACTGCTGGACATTATCAGGCAACTTTATCCTTTGAGGACTTGTTCGCTCAATCTTGCCCGTCAGAATATTGAAAAGAAGAAATTTAAGGTTTGCCTTCAATATCATATTGGGAATTGCCTTGGCCCCTGTGAGAACCTGCAAACCGAAGAAGATTACCTGGAAACATTGCAGCAGGTTCGTAACCTGATCAAGGGTAACCTGAACAAAGTGATTGACGACCTGAAGAAAATCATGAAACGTTATGCAAAAAAGCTACAGTTTGAAAAGGCACAACGGGTAAAGGAGAAAGTTGAGATCCTTGACAAGTACAAAAGCAAGTCGGTTATTGTAAATCCACGTATTAACAATGTGGATGTGCTTTCTGTGCTGGATGACGAAGACCAGGCGTACGTCAATTATCTTAAAGTAGTCCAGGGTTCTGTAATGCAATCACATACTGTAGAAGTTAGAAAAAGGCTTGATGAAACCTCTGAAGAAATTCTCCTTTTAGCCATGATGGATCTTCGTCAGCGTTTTGAAAGTACTTCGCATGAGATCATTCTTCCCTTTAAGGTCTTTTTTCCCGCAGAAGGACTTCATATCACTATCCCACAAAGAGGCGAGAAAAAACAATTACTTGAACTGAGCCAGCGCAATGCATGGTATTTTAAGATGGAACGGTTAAAACAGCAGGAGTTGGTAAATTCTGAGCGACACAGTAACCGGATTCTAGAAAAAATGAAGACAGACTTGCACATGAACGAACTGCCGGTAACCATTGAATGTTTTGATAATTCAAACTTTCAGGGTGCTTACCCGGTGGCTTCCATGGTGCAGTTTGTGAATGCCAAACCTATGAAAAAGGAGTACCGTCATTTTAATATTAAGACGGTGGAGGGCCCCAACGATTTTGCTTCTATGGAAGAGATCATTATGCGTCGCTATGGCCGTTTGATAGCGGAAGATAAAAAACTTCCCCAACTGATCATTGTTGACGGAGGAAAAGGTCAACTTAGCGCTGCTATAAAAAGTCTGAAAGAACTGGATCTTTACGGAAAAATAACCATTATGGGGATTGCCAAAAAACTGGAAGAGCTTTATTTCCCTGGTGACCCGCTGCCCTTGTATCTTGACAAAAGATCTGAAACGCTACGCATCATTCAACAGCTACGCGATGAAGCGCACCGTTTTGGAATTACGCATCACCGCAAACGCAGGCAGAAAGGGACTCTTAAATCAGAACTGAACTCTATTCGTGGCATTGGTCCGGAAACCGCGGAAAAACTTTTACAGGAATTCAAATCTGTAAAAAAGATCAGTGAACTTGACGAAGCCTCTCTGACTGAGATTGTTGGAAAACCGAAAGCCACTGCTGTTTTGAAGCATTTTCATCCCGGTAAGGAAAATGAAAACTAATCGCGCCAAAACATAAAGAAGATTAAAGGCATAAAAAAAGGCGCTGATGAAGCGCCTTTTTTTATTTGTTGTCAAATTTATTCGAGTGTAAACTTAACGGGAAGGTTGAAAGATACCCTAACAGGTTTCCCACGCTGTTTACCTGGGATCCATTTAGGCATGCTTTTTACAACCCGTACAGCTTCTTCGTCGCATCCACCGCCAATACCGCGGAGCACTTTCACATGGTCAATGCTGCCGTTAGGTTCAACCACGAAGTTAATGAACACGCGTCCCTGAATTCCACTTTCCTTTGCCAGGGCAGGGTAGTTAATGTGGGTAGCAAGATATTTCATCAGAGCGCCCATCCCACCGGGGAATTCAGGCATGTGTTCAACAACCACGAAAATCTGCTGTTGCTGCACATCTTCATCCTCAACAGGAGGCGTGTATTTTGCTACGGTTGTATTCATATTGGCATTTACGTCGATATCAACGTTGTCGTTGATCTTCACGTCATTGCTAACGATTTTGATTTGAGTTACCTGCTTTGGCGGGGGTGGCGGGGGTGGCTTTACCTTTTGTTCTGTAATTGGAACAATTTCTTCCGTTGTGTGGTTAGCCCGCTGCTGTAACATGGTAATAGAACGCTTTTCATAACTTTTTGCGTTAAAGGCGATATAGATGAGCAATAAAGCAAACACCAGGCCTATTTCAAAGAAAATTGCCTTTTTGCTCTCCAGATCCCCTTTTGATGTTTTTCTGGATTCCATCTTTAATTATTTATGTTCAAATTTTCCGCAGCTAAAATAGTTAATTTATCTTTCGCTGCTTGATGCATTTCTGATTTTTTTTCTAAAGACCAAATAGAAGACGATCCATCCCAAAAGTGCACCTATTGCATCTGTGTAAAAATCGAAGCGGCTTCCACTCCGGCCTACAAAAACATATATTTGCAATATTTCTGTAATCATACCATATACTGAAGTAATTAATACAGAAACTATGCCAAACCAGTAACGTTTTTTACTAAAGAAATATTTTTCCCTGAAGCCTAACAGGATCAAAAACATCAATACCCCAAAAATAAAAAGGTGTACGACCTTATCGGGTTCTATCCATCCCCAGAAATTATTGACCTTTGGAAGATCAGAACCTGGTATTCCGATTAGTATGAGAATAATAAATGACCAAATGGCAGCAGGCAGAAATTTCTTAAACATCAAACAGTTCAATTAAGCTTCAGTAAGTTCATTATAGGCTGAAGCATCCAGAAGATCATCCAGTTCAGCAGGATCACTCATCTTTATTTTAACGACCCATCCTTCCCCGTATGGATCTTTGTTGATGAGCTCCGGTGTGTCTTCCAGTTTATCATTGAGTTCCAAAATCGTTCCGCTAATAGGAAGTAACAGGTCGGAAACTGTTTTAACGGCTTCTACGGTTCCAAAAACTTCATCTTTTTCAAGGGTTTCATCGATCGTTTCCACTTCCACAAAGACAATATCCCCCAGTTCTTTCTGGGCAAAGTCCGTTACTCCGATCAAGGCTTCTTCACCTTCAACTTTGATCCATTCATGATCTTTTGAATACTTTAAATTTTCTGGTATGTGCATTTCTCTTTTTTGTTAGAATTAAGACTTCAAATTTAGGATATTTTTTTATCGGTACTTCATAACTTTTGAATAATAAATCTATGATGGTAAGTGAAATTGTAATAAATTTTTTTCACTTCCTTAAGAAGGAATTGCTCCGTCTCCTTTTAATCTGGGGCATAAATGATACTTTTGCAAAAAAGTAATTCAGATGATTTCAGTTGGTAATATTTCCATTGAGTTTGGCGGCGCTCCTTTGTTTGAGCAGGTTTCTTTTCATGTTGGTGATAAAGAGAGGATAGGGCTGGCAGGGAAAAATGGTGCCGGGAAGACAACTTTACTGCGTATTTTAAGTGGTGAGCAGGAACCTTCTTCTGGGAATGTTGTAATTCCTGAAAATGAAAAAGTGGGTTACCTTCCGCAGGAAATGAAGGTGAGAAGCAAAAGGAACGTTCTGGAGGAAGCATTGTCGGCTTTTTCTAACGTTGAAGATTTAAAAAAGAAACGAGATATAATTCAGCATGAACTGATTATACGGACAGATTATGAAAGTAAATCCTACCTTAAACTTTTTGAAGAGCTGAATTTGATGAACGACCAACTCTTGATTCTGGATGAAGGTCAGTTGGAAGGCCTTGCTGTAAAAGTTTTGAAAGGGCTCGGATTTCTGGAGGATGAGTTGCATCGTCAGGTAAATACTTTCAGCCTGGGATGGCAGATGCGTATTGAGCTGGCAAAATTACTGCTACTTCAACCCGGATTGCTGCTGCTAGACGAGCCCACCAACCACCTGGACCTGGATGCCATTCAGTGGCTTGAAGATTATCTGAAAAGCTATAAAGGCTCGGTAATTCTGGTTTCTCACGACAGGAGTTTTCTTGATAACCTAACCACCCGTACCATTGAGATCAACAATAGAAGAATCTTTGATTATAAAGTTTCTTATTCTCGATATCTCGAGTTGAGCGATGAGCGTGTCAACCAGCAAAAAGCTGAATATAATAACCAGCAAAAGCAAATCAGGGAAATAGAGAGATTTATTGAGCGTTTCCGCTCCAAGGCCACCAAGGCCAAGCAGGTTCAATCGCGGGTGAAGCATCTTGAGAAAATTGAACGTATTTCTGTGGATGATCTTGATACCTCCGGAATCCGGTTCCGTTTTCCTCCTGCACCGCGAAGCGGAAAGGTAGTGATAGAAGGGCTGTCTGTTTCCAAAGCCTATGGCCCCAAAAAGGTGTTGAATGGCATCGATTTTCAGATCATCAAAGGTGAAAAAGTGGCATTTGTGGGCAGGAATGGCGAAGGTAAGACGACGCTTTCCAAAATTCTGGCAAAGCAACTGGATTACGAAGGTGAAATCAAATTTGGGCACAATATTCATTTGGGATATTATGCTCAGGACCAGTGGGAAATGCTCGATCCTTCCAAAACCGTTTTCGAAACTGTTGATGATGTGGCTGTCGGAGATATCCGAAAAAGACTCACATCTATTCTGGGCTCATTTCTTTTTCAGGGAGATGACATCGATAAAAAGATCAGCGTACTTTCCGGTGGCGAAAAGGCCCGGTTATCGCTGGCAAAGCTCCTTTTGAATCCTTCCAACCTGCTCATTCTTGACGAGCCCACGAACCATCTTGACCTTCTTTCAAAGGATATATTAAAAACGGCATTGCTGGAGTATGACGGTACATTGATCCTGGTATCTCACGACCGTGATTTCCTGAACGGACTAACGGAACGTTTTTATGAATTCAGGAATCATCAGATCAAAGAATTCAGGGGAACCTTGCAGGAGTATCTGGAAAAAAGAAATATCGAGCAACTGCGGGAATTGGAAGCCAAGGCCCCACGGGAGAAAGAACAAAAAACTTCAGTTTCGGATAATCAGCTGGACTGGGGAGCCAAAAAAGAGAAAGATCGAAAGCAACGGAAGTTAAAAAAGGAGCTTGAAAGGATTGAAGCTTCTATAGAAAAATTGGAAATGGAGTTGAATGCCGTTAACGAAAAGCTTTCACGACCTGAGGATTTTATGGAAGAGATTAAAAGCGGTGAGTTGTCGAAAGAACATGGACGGTTGCAGACCGAAATAGACCAAAGTTACCAAGCATGGGAAGAGATGCACCTTCAATTGGAACAGGAATAGCAGCAGCTACTTTTTTCGGGAAACCATTTGTTTTGCAAGCTTTTCCAAAATTACTTTGTCTTCTTTGTACCTGTTGACTTTGTCAAGGCTTTCAAGACTTTGATTTACATAGTTTTCAATGGCTTCGTTGGTGACAGTCTCAATATCAAGTCGATCAAAAATACCTTTTACTTTTGCAATTTTTTCATCCGGTCCAACCTGCATGTCATGGTAACATGACCATAATTGATCTCTTGTTTCACTATCGGCCAGCTCCATCGCCGCCACAAACAGATATGTTTTTTTGTTTTCAATAATATCGAGTCCGGTTTTTTTACCGAAATCTTTTTGTTCGCCATACAAATCCAGTAGGTCATCTCTTAATTGAAAAGCCATTCCCAGATTTCGTCCGTAAAGCGACAGAAGTTTAATGTCCTCTTTTGGTGCTCCGGCAATGATGGCTCCAATGCGCATGCTTGCCCCGAAAAGTGCAGCAGTTTTATAATTGCTCATCATGAGATAATCATCTTTGGAAACCACATCAAGATTCTCAAAATTGATATCCATTTGTTGACCTTCGCAAGCTTCAAGTGCAGTATTGTTAAAGGTCTCCAAAATAGCTGGAAGGTATTTTATATCCGATTGCATGACGTACCGATATGCCAAAGCATATAAGGTATCTCCGGCCAGAATTGCCAATTTCTGGTTCCAACGGGTGTGTACGGTTTCCTGTCCGTGGCGCAGGGGTGCTTCATCCATGATATCATCATGAATAAGTGTGAAATTATGGAGCAGCTCTATGGCCAACGCCTGTGAGATGGACTTGTAAATATCACCTCCGAACAAATCGCAAGCCATCAGGGTAAAAATAGGGCGCAGTCTTTTTCCTGATTGAGAGAGAGTGTAAGCTATCGGTTCATAAAGTTCTTTTGGATTCTTGGTGAAATTTTGTTTTTCCAGTTCATCTGAAAATATTTGGTATAACTGCTCGAAAGAATACATTTTTCTGTGGATATTAATGAATTAAATCAAGGAGATATTCTCCGTAACCGCTTTTCAACAGAGGCTGGGCAATTTCCCGAAGCTGTCCGGTATCAATAAATCCTTTTTTGTAAGCGATTTCTTCAATACATCCGATCTTCAAATTTTGTCTTTCCTGAATAACTTCCACAAATGAAGATGCTTGTGTCAAAGAAGCAAAAGTTCCTGTGTCCAGCCATGCGGTACCACGGCTCAGCATAGCAACTTTTAATTTTCCCTGTGAAAGGTAATATCTATTTATGTCAGTAATTTCATATTCATCGCGGGCACTAGGCTTCAAATTCTTAGCCACTTCAACTACGGAATTGTCATAAAAATAGAGCCCGGGAACTGCGTATTGTGATTTGGGATAAGCCGGCTTTTCTTCAATGGAAAGCGCATTCATATCTTTGTCAAATTCAACTACACCATATCGTTCCGGGTCTTTAACGTGGTAGGCAAATACGATACCACCATCAGGGGAAGAACTGTTTATCAGGAGCTGTTGCAATCCGGTTCCATAAAAGATATTATCTCCTAAAACGAGGGCCACTTTGTCTTTCCCAATAAATTCTTCACCAATGACAAATGCTTGTGCCAGTCCGTTAGGTACTTCCTGCACGGCATACTGAAAATTACAACCAATGCTTGAACCATCTCCCAAAAGCAATTTAAAATTTGGAATGTCATGGGGTGTCGATATAATCAGAATATCCCGAATGCCTGCCATTAACAGGATTGACAATGGATAATAGATCATGGGTTTATCATAAACCGGCATAAGTTGTTTGCTGACTGCCAGTGTAAGTGGGTGGAGTCTTGTGCCTGAACCGCCTGCCAATATGATACCTTTCATAATTTGTTATTTTTGGGTTTCAATATACTAATGTTCTTGCTTCTTTTCCAACTCTTCTTTTACTACTTTGTCTATTTGCGGATTGTCATCATCGATAAAGATCTTACTTTTTGACTTTTTAAAAGCAGGAGTGAGTAACCATTTATCTAGCGTAATCAGTAGAGAAGGTAAAACAATAAGGTTGGTAAACAGTGCAACCAGCAGGGTTAAAGACACCAAAAATCCTAATGCTTGGGTTCCTCCAAAGGAAGAGAGTATAAAGACAAGAAATCCAAAGAAGAGTACAATTCCCGTAAAAATCATGCTGTGGCCTGTTTCTGTTAAAGCAGCAAATACCGATTCGCGAATTCGCCAGTTATTAGCTTTTAGATGAAGACGGTATCGCGACAGAAATTGTATAGTATTGTCCACACTAATTCCCAAGGCAATACTGAAGATTATGATGGTGGAGGGCTTAATGGAAATTCCAAAATAGCCCATCATCCCTGCTGTCAAAATAAGTGGTATTGTGTTGGGAATAAAAGAAATAAGAATCATTTTTATTGATGAAAAAATCGCTGACATCAATAAAGCGATAACAAAAATGGCCAGCAGTAAGCTCATGAAAAGATTCTTTACGAGATAATTGGTACTTTTTAAAAATACCACACTTGTTCCCGTAAGGTGAACGTTATATTTCTCTGGTGGAAAAATCTTATTGATTTTTGGCCGGATGGTACGGATAATGCTATCGATTTCGTTGGTGCCGATATTGGCCATTTGTACTGAAATCCTTGTCACGCGATAGGTTGAATCTACAAATGAATTCAAAATACTCTTTTTCTTGCTATGAATATGGGGAATGTAAGTAAGAATAAAGTTCTTTTCCTGACTGTTGGGCAAGGAATACATCTTAGGATTGCCGTTATAGAAAGCCTGCTTGGCCGATTTTACGATTTCCACCACAGACACTGGCCTTGCAAATTGTGGATAAAGCGCTAAAGTATCCTGTAGCTGATTGATTTTATTTAAGTTATATAAACTCAAGACTCCCCCTGGCTTTTTTGTATCCACAGAGATTTCAAGGGGCATGACGCCTTTAAAATTCTGTTCGAAAAAATTCAGGTCTTTGCGCAGTTTGTTGCTTTTGGAAATGTCATCTACAATAGATCCGGTGGTTTTAAGCTTGGTAGTTCCGTAAACTCCTCCCAAGATCAACAAGAGGGTAGCCAGATAAACCCAACCCCGGTAGCCGGACACTATAGCAGCCACTTTTTTCAAGAACCTGGAAATTAAATTTTTATCACTTTCCAGGTGTTTTAAATGCTTGGCTGTAGGAAGGGGAAAGTAGCTGAACAAGATGGGCAACAGTAACATGGAGAGCACATAAATGATCAAAATGTTTATGGTGGCTACAATACCGAATTCGACAAGAAATGAGTTGGACGTGATGACAAATGATGCAAATCCAGCCGCAGTAGTGGCATTGGTAAGCAGATTAGCCTTACCAACCCGTGTGATCATTCGTGAAAGGGCTAGTGTCTTATTACCGTGTATGCGTATTTCATCAAGATATTTATTTAGAAAGAATATGGTGTTTTCCACTCCAATCACAATAAGTAAAGGGGGTAAAACTCCGGTTAGGATGGTGAATTTATAGCCCAGCAGAGTAATGCTGCCTAAAGTCCAGATAACCGCGACAATAACCAACACCATCGCAAAAAAAACCGCCCTTCTGGACCGAAACAACAGGAATAACAAGATAAAAGTGACGAAGGCCGATAAAAAAATAAAAAGGAAAGATTCCTTAAGGATAAGCTGACTTTGAATGGTCCGGATATAAGGCAATCCTGAATACCTCATGGTGAGGTGATATTTCTGGCCATACTCATTCACCGTTTGGGTGATCTTCCGCATCAGCGGAATCCTTGCCTTGGAATTGAGTATTTTACTTTCCACCGTGATCATCATCAGGTGAACATGATTTTTTCTGTTATACAACCGCCCCTGATACAAAGGCAGACTGTACAACGCATTTTTTATGGAATCAACTTGCTTTTGTGTGGTGGGACGCCTGGAGACCAGATTCACGAAATCGAATTTATGCTTTTTCTCATCTTTAACCAGAGAGAAGAGCCTTGCTGAAGAAATGACCTGGGTTACCCCGGGAATATCCATCAGTTCATGGGTAATGTCGTACCAATCGTCGAAATGTTCCAGGGTAAACAATTTCGGATCCTGAACGGCTACAAAACTGACACTTCCATCTCCGCTTTGGCCAAATTCCTTTTTAAAAGTATTGTATTCTATGCTGGTGGGATCGCTGGATGGGAGCATTTTGGCAAGCTCATAAGATAGTTCTACCTTTGACCCTTCATAACCCATAAAAACGGTTAGAAGTCCAATTACGATTAATATTGCCAATCTGTTTCTAAGGATAAACTTAACGAGAAATTGCCACATGGATCCCTTTATTCGTATTCAAAAACCAAGAATTCATTATTTATTGCCTCATTTTCAGCCGGGGACATTTATCAATGATGGCTGAAAAAGAGTCGGCAAAGGTAAGGTTTGTTTTAATGCCTGCAAAATATTGCTAAGATGAATTTTACGTGGAAATTGCGGTGGGCTTGAAAGTTGTTGATGTGAACCCTTTAGCTCTAAACGTTGATAAAGAATTATTACTTTTTAGCAATGCTTGATGGTTCCTTGATAAATTAGCCATGGTTTATCTTTTCAAACCGCTTTTTTCGGAAATTTGCAGGAAGGAGTTTATCTCGTAGATAAAATTTTAAGTGTCTGAAATGAAAAAAGTCTTATTTGTTGACAGTACCCATCCGTCCCTTCCCGGAGGTTTGGGAAAAGCCGGGTTTACCTGTGACTATTTTCCTGATTACCGGAGAGAAGATTTTATGAAAATAATTGATGAGTATGAAGGAGTAATCATACGCAGTAAAATTAAGATAGATAAAGAAATTTTATCAAAAGCTTCGCAGTTGAAATTTATCGGGCGAGTAGGTGCTGGCATGGAAAATATTGATGTTGCTTTCGCAGAAAGCCGGGGGATTACCTGCCTAAATGCGCCTGAAGGCAACCGGGGTGCAGTGGGCGAGCAGGCTGCTGGCATGTTATTAATGTTGTTTAATCATTTGCTGAGGGCAGATGTTGAGGTAAGAAAAGGAATCTGGCGTCGTGAGGAAAACCGCGGGTTGGAAATCGAAGGCAAAACCATTGGTATCATTGGTTACGGAAACACTGGCGGTTCTTTTGCCCGAAAACTGAGTGGTTTTCGCCCGAAAGTGCTTACCTATGATAAATACAAAATGAATTTTTCTGACGCCTATGCGGAAGAAGCTACTATGGATCAGTTGTTTGAAGAATGTGATGTAGTCAGTCTGCACCTGCCGTTGACCGAAGAAACCCGATTTTTGGTTGACAATAATTTTATCAGCCGCTTTAAAAAGCCTTTTTTCCTTATCAATACATCAAGGGGAAAAATCGTAAAAACTGATGATCTGGTTGAAAACCTGAAATCCGGAAAAATTCTGGGCGCTTGTCTGGATGTGCTTGAATTTGAAGGGTTGTCATTTGAAAGCCTGGATCAGGAGAGCTTTCCGAAGGCTTTCGCCGAATTGGTTCAAAGGGATAATGTTGTGCTATCACCTCATATTGCAGGATGGACCCATGAATCAAATCTGAAACTCTCTGCAACGATCGTTGAAAAGGTGAAAGCTTTGTATGGTTTGGAATAAAATTTTGCGGGAGGAATAACCTTAAATTAAATTCCCAACTGCTCTTTAAGTTGCTTGACCCGGCTTTTGCTTACCATTATTTTGGTTTTGTCTTTTAAAATAATGAGATAGTTTTCTTTGCCGTATTTTTCCAGTTTGTCAATTTGCTGAACATTAATAATGGATGAACGGTGAACACGGATAAAATATTCCTGTGGAAGCCGTTGTTCGATGCTGTTCATGGTTTCATTTTTCAGAAACCTGCCTTTGGGAGTATGAAGTTCTATGTAGTCGTCTTGTGCTTCGATATATAAAATGTCCGTCACAGGGATCACATCAATATGACTGCCGGTTTTTACAAAAATACGATCTACATCTCTGCCTTCTTCCCTGATTTTGTCTTTTAGTTTTTCAATTCTCTGAAATGATTGCGATTTGTTTTTCATGCGATCGAAAGCCTTTTCCAAAGCCTGATCAAAGCGCTCTTTTGAAAAAGGTTTCATCAGATAATCGACTGCGTTTAATTCAAAAGCCTGGATGGCGAACTGATCGTAAGCCGTGGTGAAAATAATTTCAGGTGCTTCGTCAAGAAGTTCCAGCATTTCAAATCCGGTGAGTTTTGGCATTTGGATATCCAGAAAGATCAGGTCGGGAAGCGTTTCGGTGATGGCCTTTATTCCGGCGAAACCGTTTTCACATTCGGCTACAAGTTGTATGTTCTCATGTGAGGCCAGGTACGCTTTGAGCAAATCTCTTGCCGGCTCTTCATCTTCAACGATAATGGCACGTATATCTGGTTTCATAGATTAATTTTTTGGCAGTTTTAAAATAGCTTTGAAAATCATTTTCTCGGCAATGGTTTCCAGTAAGTCATTTCTACCATAAATGAGCTGGAGCCTTTTTTTGATATTTTGCAGTCCCACACCTTCCCCTTTCGGTTTTTTGGTGTCAGGATCATAATCGTTTGTAATTTCTATTGCAATATAATCATTTTCTTCCCTGCATTTTATTTCCACTTCAGTTTCTTCCGAACTTTTATAAACGCCGTGTTTAATAGAATTCTCTATCAAAGGCTGAAGGATCATATTAGGGATACGGCTTTCGAGACAATTTTCAGGAACGTTAAAAACAAATTTCAACCGGTTGCCGAAACGGATTTTTTCAATATCCAGATAACGTCTCAGGTTTTCAAATTCCTCTTTCAGGCTTGCCTGCTCGTTCTTGCTGTGACCCAGTGAATAGCGCAGAAAATCTGAAAGCTTGATAACCATATCTTGGGCTTTATCGGGTTTTGTTATCGTGAGTGAACTGATAGAATTTAAACTGTTAAAAAGGAAATGCGGGTTTATTTGTGATTTCAGGGCGTCCAGTTCTGCTTTGGTGACCAGCTTTTGTAGTTCGCTTTCTGTTTTTAATTTCTCCTGAAGGTCATCGTAATACAATATGAGATAATAAAACATCACAAAAAGTAAATAGTAAAATATTCCTGTAACGGCTCTCCAGGCCATTGATTGTCTTAAAAATGTCAGATAATCAGCATTGTTGGGAAACAGGTAGGTCAGTGTAAAATATCCGGCGACAAGCCAAAGAACGATGATCACCAATGCAATAAGAAGATGATTGAAAATCCCATCAAGTATTGATAGTTTTTCTCTCAGGTTAAACCGGATCACATACCACAGGCTGTAACCGATGATCATAAAAAAGATATTAAAAACTAACGAATCTCCCAAACTGGTCATGCTGTTAATCCCGTAAAATAAATTGATGATAAGGGTGTGCAGTGCAATTATAGCGCCCCAAACCATGACATAGGTTACAAGATAACTTCTGTTTTGAGATAATGGGTTTAGCATGACTTCTGAAAACTAGGGTTTTTATAAAAAACTGGGGATTAGATATGAATGGTTTCAATGTTCCTAACTCTGTTCTCCAGATTGTATCGCTCTACCATGCCGTCAATAAGAAATAGATCGATAATCCACCCAATACCGAAGAGCTGACCTGTGAGCAGGTAAATAATCCCACTTGTGATTTTTCCAAGGTAAAATCTATGGGCTGAGATGACCCCCAAAAAAAACCATAAAAAATAAGTTGCTGCTTTTGATTTCATGTCGGGAATAATTATTGTTAAAAACTTTTGATTTCAACACCACCAAGAATAATGAGTCCTTTAACAATCAGGACTTTCCCATCTGGCTGGGTCAGAGTATTTCTTCTTTTGTCTGTAAATCCGCCAAATATGGTAACAGTATCCGACTGTACATTCCAGTTTTCAGGGATTATAAATTTCATGCCCCCAAAAAGAGCAAAAATATCAATAACGGCTGTATCAGAATCCATTTCAACATGAGTCAGATCAAACTCAGAACCACCAAAAATGGCTGTGATATTACCTCCTTTAAAATGAGTCGATTGAATAATTTTTACACTTCCACCAAAAAAGGATAAATGATCCAGAAAACCGGTTTCTTTTTCATCTTTGTTTTGGGCATCATAATGATGATGAATGCCGTTCCAGGATCTATGTTGCCGTGTTATTAATAAATATCCCAAAGCAATCAGGATCAAAGGCCAAAACACGTCTCCTAATTGGACGTTTTCCCCTAAAATAGAAGGAAACCAAAAGAAAATGCCCAATCCAATAAGTATATAAGCTGTATTTTTATTAGGCCGGGTAATCAGGAAATAAAGACCTAAATAGATAAGAAAACTTTTCCAGTTGAAAATATAGTAGGATAAGTTTATGTTGATAAAGTCAAAATTCCCGAGCATTATAAGTGCCCCTGCTATAATCAGCAGTCCTCCTAGAACAAGTTTACCATCTGATGCGCGATGATATTTTCTGTTGCTTTCCATTTTTTTGAGTTTTATATATTGCAAATATAGAATGTTGTCACTGGCTAGTAAAATAAAATTCGGTGAACGGGAGAAGCTGGTCGGTAAACGGCGAACGGCTTCTGGTGATTTCGTGTAATTGTATGAATTTCAATTTGCCTTTCCGAAATTACGGAATATTTTAAATTTTGCGTCACAATTATATCCTATTTTTGAATAATTAAACCATAAAATTCCAGATTTGATTATGAAAAAAGCAGGACTTATTGGCGGTGTTACATGGACATCTACCATAGATTATTACAGGTTGATAAACAGATTATCCAACAAGTATTTGGATACTCATAACACAGCGGAGATACTTCTTTATTCTATGAATTTTGAAGATATTCTTCAGATGATGATGCATCAGTAGTGGCAGGGAATAGAGTTGTTACTTACTGAAAAAGTCAAGGCATTATTTTAGGATGTACGGAACTGCCTATGCTGATCAAACAAACCAATACGGAAATTCCCGTTTTTGATACAACGGAAATTCATGCGCGGGCGATTGTGGATTTTTCAAACGGATATTAGTTCTGTTCTTTGCCAAAAACAATTTCAACACAAAAGGCTGCCCTTTCAAGACAGCCTTTTGTGTTTAACAAAATAATTTCATTATTTAATTTCCCAGGTATTTCCACTGTTAAGTAAGTCATCAACAGATTTATACGGAGAAACTTCTTTTTCATGTTCTACAGAATTCCAAACTGCATCTTCCAGTGTTTCAGAAGAAACGGAACGAATCACCCCAAATGCAACAGGAAATTCAGGCAATGACATGCTTGCAAGCATCATGTGGATTCCTGCATCTTCCGTTGTAGGATCGTGAACGAGAATGTCGTCCAAAGTAATTCCGTCTTCTCCCAATGCTACAACTTTCAACCGGGTTCCTTCTAAGAGAAGTCCCTTTTCTTTGTCTTTTCCAAAAAGCATAGGTTTCCCTGCTTCCAAAATCAATTGGTTGTTATGTTTGGTTTCTTTTCCTGAAATTAATTCATGCGCCTTATTGTTATAAATCACGCAGTTTTGCAGAATTTCAACAATAGAAGTTCCATGATGCAAAGCAGCTTCCAGGAAAACCTGTTGCATCAGTTTAATATTAGTATCTATAGCGCGGGCGAAGAATTTACCTCTGGCACCAATAACCAGTTCGCCAGGATTAAAAGGTGTTTCAAAAGATCCCTGGGGGGATGTTTTTGTTTTCTGTCCTTTTGGCGTTGTCGGCGAATACTGCCCTTTGGTAAGGCCGTAAATTTGATTGTTGAACATTAAATAATTGATGTCCGGGTTTCTCCGGGCAATGTGAATGAAATGATTTCCGCCAATAGCCATTGAATCGCCATCACCGCTGATCATCCAAACGCACAATTTCGGATTGGTGAGTTTTATTCCCATTGCCAGTGCAGCTGCACGTCCGTGAATTCCATGAATCCCATAAGTGTTCATGTAATAAGGAAAACGTGAGGAGCATCCAATACCGGAAACAACTACAAAATCTTCTTTTTTATAACCCATTTTTTCTCCTACCGCCGGAAAAATATTTTCCACTGATTTTAAAATGGCATGGTCTCCACAACCTGGACACCATTTCACCATCTGGTCGCTTTCAAAATCAACTTTGGTAAGCTCTAATTCCTGAAGTTCTATTTTTTGATCCATGATCTTATTCATTATAAAAGGGTGTCAAATTTTGCTGTCAATTCTGACACCATAAATGGTAGCCCTTGTACCTTATTATATTGTTCATATTTAAAATCGGGGTGGGTCATCCGCAGGTAATTTGCAAATTGTCCCATATTGATTTCGCAAACAATGATTTTTTTGAATTTGGAAAAGACATCATCCACATTTTTGGGTAATGGCATGATGTGTTTAAAATGAGCCAGGCTGATTGATTTTCCTTTCTCACGAAGTTCTTCCACAGCGGTAAGTAAAACGCCGTGTGTACTTCCCCAACCTACGACTAAAACCTCACTTTCCTGGTCTCCTTCAACTTCCAAGTCGGGAATATAATTAGCAACCCTCATCACCTTTTCCTGACGAAGATTGGTCATAACCTGATGGTTCATCGGGTCTTGCGAAACATTTCCTGTAATATCTTCTTTTTCAAGACCTCCCAGACGGTGTCTTAAACCCGGTGTTCCTGCAATAGCCCACGGGCGGTTTAATTTTTCAGGATCTCTTTTGTAAGGTTGGTATTCAGTATCATTGGCTTTGGCGATTGGAGGATTGATGGCCGGCAAATCGGCAACTTTTGGAATTTTGAAGACTTCTGAACCGTTACCGATAGAACCATCGGTAAGCAAAATAACGGGAGTCATGTGTTCCATAGCTAGCTTGGCAGCTTCGTAGGCAGAGTAAAAAGCGTCAGTTGCGCTGGTGGCTGCCATAACGATAACCGGTGCTTCACCGTTTCTTCCAAATAAAGCCTGCATCAGATCGGATTGTTCTGATTTGGTGGGAAGTCCTGTTGACGGGCCTCCGCGCTGTACATCCACAATCACCATGGGTAATTCCGTCATGATGGCTAACCCGATGGCTTCGCTTTTTAACGAAAGTCCAGGACCTGAAGTAGTCGTTACTGCTAACGCACCGGCAAAACTGCCCCCAATGGTCGAAACCACACCAGCAATTTCATCTTCAGCCTGTTGAGTAACACAATTAAATTGTTTGTGTTTGGACAATTCCTGAAGGATATCGGTGGCGGGTGTAATTGGATATGAACCTAAATAGATGTCTCTTCCTGAGCGTTCCGAAGCAGCTAAAAGACCCCAGGCAGTAGCAAGGTTTCCTGTAACATTCCTGTAATGGCCTTTTTTCAGATCTGCTTTCTCGATACGGAAAGTATTTGTGAAAGCTTCAAGGGTTTCTGCATAATTATATCCTGCTGCCAACACTTTCTTATTTGCTTCAACAACGAGGGGATTTTTTTTGAACTTACTTTCGAAATAGCTATAGGTCTTTTTATAATCTCTATTGAACAGGTAAAAAATAATTCCCAGTGCAAACATATTTTTGGACTTCAACGCAGATTTATTATCCAAGTCGAGGTCTTTAACAGCTTCACGAGTCATCTCCGTCAAGGGAGCCCAGATAACCTGATGATCAATTAGCGACTCATCCTCCAAAGGATTGGATATCCAGCCGGCTTTGTCGAGATTTTTTTCCGTAAAAGAGTCCCTGTCAATAATAATGATAGCGTCGCTTTTGATCCATTGCAAATTTGCTTTTAAGGAAGCCGGGTTCATGGCTACCAGCACGTCTGCCAAATCGCCGGTGGTATGAATACTTTTGTGTCCAAAATGGATCTGAAAACCTGAAACTCCTGAGATGGTGCCCTGAGGTGCCCTGATCTCAGACGGAAAATCTGGAAAAGTCGCAAAATCGTTTCCCGCAAAGGCGGTCGAATCTGAGAAAAGGCTTCCGGTTAACTGCATTCCGTCCCCGGAATCACCAGCAAATCGAACAACAGCAGACTCTAGCTCAACCACTTTATCTTTTTTCGTTGTCATAAATTTATTGTTAATAAAACACGGCAAAATTAAGGCAATTATTTTCCTAAACACGAATTGACGGCTTTTTTTTAAAAACGATTGCTTAAAAATATATAGATACAATAGATTTTTTAAATGGCCTATATATTAATGCATTAAAACGCAATTGTTAGCAAGTTACAGCCTGATTCCATTAATTAAAACGAGTCTAAATTTGTGTGCTTTGGATTTTAACTTGTTATTAAGACTGAGTACTAATTAGTTGAGCTGATCATTTTTTTGAGTGAAATGGCTGTGGCTTTTAAACATTCATTATATCTTTGCTCCACTTTTTTTAACTTTAAATATTTATTGCTATGGCATATAAAATTGATCCCGATTTATGTACTGCATGTGGAAGTTGTATTGACGAATGTCCTGTAGAAGCTATTTCTGAAGGAGATGTTTATGTGATTGATCCCGATTTATGTACAGATTGTGGCGCTTGCGCTGATGTTTGTCCCACAGAAGCAATACATCCGGAATAGAGAACTGTTACCGGAGATATATCCCGCATGAAATCGTGCGGGATTTTTTTGTATCTTTCCTTTTGTTTACTGACACGATTTTGGTGTCATTTTCTTTAAAAAATAGCATCTTTCATCGGGTTCTTTAAAATAATTCTAAATAACCTGAATAATTATTATTTTTGTGATGTCATTAGCAAGTAAGCATAATGGATAATTACAATTTTTTAAATAGTACGGATCCTGCTGTAATTGAGGAACTTTACCGGAAGTTCAAAGAAAATCCCGAGTCAGTAGAAAGTGGCTGGCGGCAATTTTTTGAAGGATATGAGTTTGCTCAGAATGCGTATCCGGCTAAAAAGGTCGAAAGCCGGGAAACTTCGGATGAATTTAAGGTCATTAATCTTTTAATGGATTTCCGCCGGCGCGGACACCTTTTCACCAAAACCAACCCGGTTCGTAAAAGGCGGGATTACCAGCCAACACTGGATATTGAAAATTACGGCCTACAGCAAAGCGATCTGGATCGCATTTTTTATGCGGGAAATGAAATTGGGATTGGCCCGTCGAAACTCAAAGATATTGTAAACTTTTTGCAGGAAACTTATTGCCGTTCTCTTGGGGTAGAATATATGTTTATCCGCGATACTGAGATTGTCAATTGGCTTAGGAATTATTTTGAATCTACACGAAATCACCCCCATTATACGGATGAAGAGAAAAGACTCATTCTGAAAAAGCTCAGGAGAGCCGTTTATTTTGAGAAGTTTCTTCAGAAAAAATTTCCCGGACAAAAACGTTTCTCGCTGGAAGGAGCCGAGGCCTTGATTCCCGCGCTGGATGCTGTAATGGAAAAAGGTACAGAGTTGGGAATTGAAGAGTTTGTCATCGGGATGCCGCACCGTGGAAGACTTAATATCCTGGCCAATATTTTACGGAAACCATTTGAAGATATTTTCTCTGAGTTTGAAGGTGTGGAATATGAAGATGAAGCCCTTTTGGGTGATGTGAAATATCACTTGGGTTACACTATTCAGCGCAAAACCAGCAAAAGGAAACCTGTACAATTTACCTTGTCACCCAATCCGTCGCATCTGGAGGCTGTAGATCCAGTGGTAGAGGGAATTACGCGTGCCAAGATTGGTGAATTTAAAAAGGGGGATGCTAATAAAATTGCGCCCATTCTTATTCATGGTGATTCTTCCATCGCCGGACAGGGAGTGGTTTACGAAGTCGTTCAGATGTCCGGCTTAAAAGGATACTCTACGGGTGGAACCATTCATTTGGTTATCAATAATCAGGTTGGATTTACTACGGATTATCTGGATGCGCGGAGTAGCACTTATTGTACTGATGTTGCAAAAACAACACTTTCCCCTGTGTTTCATGTTAATGGCGATGATGCGGAAGCTGTAGTTTTTACGGTTCAGTTGGCTATGGAATTCAGAAACCGGTTTCATAATGATGTTTTTATAGACATCCTTTGTTACCGTCGTTATGGCCATAATGAAGGTGACGAACCGCGATTTACCCAGCCCATGCTTTACAAAGCCATTGAAAAACATCCTGACGCCTACACCATTTATAAGAAGGAACTTTTGGCACAGGGAGTTATTTCCATGGAAGAGTGTACTGGAGATGAAGCTCATTTTAATGAAAAACTGGATGTTAATTTCGAAAAGTCAAAAACACACCAGAAAGCAAATATTTACAGTTTTCTTCAGGATATTTGGAAAGATGTGCCCAGAGCTTCCGATAAAGATTTTGTTTGTTCTCCTGACACTTCCATTTCAAAGGAAATGTTGCTGAAAATTACCGATCGTATTACCCTTCTTCCCGAAAAGAAGAATTTTTTTAGAAAAAGTATCCGCCTGCTTCAAAGCAGGAAAGATATGGTTTTAAAGGATGGGATATTGGACTGGGGCATGGGAGAGATGCTTGCATACGGAAGCTTGTTGTTGGAAGAAACACCGGTGCGTATCAGTGGACAGGATGTGGAAAGAGGAACCTTTTCTCACAGGCATGCTGTTTTAAGTATTGAAGATTCCAATGAAAAATATGTGCCATTGAATTATCTTGATAAAGATCAGGCACTTTTTGAAATTTACAACTCTTCACTTTCCGAGTACGGTGTTCTTGGATTTGAGTATGGTTATGCACTGGCTTCTCCCAAGTCACTTGTAATTTGGGAGGCTCAGTTTGGTGATTTTGCCAATACGGCACAGGTAATTTTTGACCAGTTTATCAGCAGTGCAGAAGAAAAATGGAATACAATGACCGGGCTGGTGGTTCTTTTGCCTCATGGTTTTGAAGGACAGGGCGCGGAACATTCCAGTGCACGAATGGAACGATTCCTTACGCTGTCTGCAGAAAATAACATGCAGATTGCCAACTGCACTACTCCGGCAAACTTTTTCCATATTTTACGAAGACAGATAATCCGACCTATACGGAAACCTCTTATTGTTTTCACACCCAAAAGCTTATTGCGTCATCCCAAAGCAGTTTCACCGATTGAAAGCTTTACCAAAGGTGGATTTCAGGAAGTTATAGAAGACCCGGAAGCAAATCCGGATAAGATTTCGCGGCTGGTATTTTGCACCGGGAAAGTTTATTATGATCTGCTGGCCGAAAGGGAAAAAATTAAAAATGAAATAGTTGCATTGATAAGAATTGAGCAATTGTATCCTTTTCCAAAAGCAGCCATAGATCAACTTATTAAAAGATATAAGAAGGCAAAGGATTATGTCTGGACACAGGAAGAACCCACTAATATGGGAGCATGGCAGTATATCAAAAAGGAACTTGGCGTTGATTATAATCTGAAACTTATTGCACGTCCGGCCAGTGGAAGTCCGGCTACAGGCTCTTCAAAATTTCACGCACTGAGTCAGCAAAAAATTGTAGATAAAGCGTTTTTGGAATGTGACTGCCCGTTTTTACAAAAAGATTGCGAAATGATTTGTATTGGAAACCGTTGGCAGTCATTTGAGAAAGAGTTGCTTGAATTGCATGTCGATCACGTAGAAAGTACCTTTCATTCCATGAAAAAACCCTTGAAATAATTAAAGAATTTTCATCATGATCATTGAAGTTAAAGTTCCCAGTCCGGGAGAATCCATCAGCGAAGTTCAGCTGGCAAGCTGGTTAGTGGAAGATGGACAACAGGTTGAAAAAGACAAGGATATCGTTGAAATTGATTCCGACAAAGCCACTTTGAGTATTGTCGCTGAGGAAGGCGGAAAAATTAAATTCATGGCTGCCGAAGGCGATACACTTGCCGTGGGAACTGTCGTTGCCACCATTGATACAGAAGCTGCTGGTACCGTAGTTGAAAAAGTAAAACTGCAGGAAAAAGCCGTTGAAGAAAGGCAGCCTGTAAAAGCAGAAGAAAAAGTATCCGCCGCTTTTCAGAAAAAAGCACCTGATCCTGAAAAGAAAGAAGTGTCGTCAGTAGTGGAACTGACCGTTTCTCCTTTGGCCAGGAAGATTATGAAACAAGAAGGTGTTTCAAACCAGGATCTTCTCGATTTTTTCAAACACTACCGTTTTGGTAAAGATGATGTCCGGTTCTATTTGGAAAATAGAGGGAAAGAGGTACAGGAGAATACATCTACTGTAAGCAGCTGGCCCGGTGGTCGCGATACAGAACATGTTAAAATGAACATGCTTCGCAAGAAACTGGCACAACGGCTGGTATCGGTAAAAAATGAAACCGCCATGCTCACCACTTTCAACGAAGTGAATATGACACCTATTATGGAGATCCGGAAGAAATATAAGGAAGATTTTCAGAAGAAATATGGTGTGAATCTGGGTTTTATGTCGTTTTTTACCAAAGCCGTTACGGAAGCTATCAAGTTTTACCCGCAGGTAAATGCTCAAATTTCAGGCGATGAATTTGTTCACTACAATTATGTAGATGTGAGCATTGCCGTGAGCGCTCCCAAAGGTCTGGTGGTTCCTGTTGTTCGTAGTGCCGAAATGATGAGCCTGTCTGAAATTGAAAAAGCCATTAAGGAATTGGCTGTAAAAGCGCGCGACAACAAGATTACGTTAGAAGAAATGGTAGGTGGCACCTTTACCATTACCAATGGAGGCGTGTTTGGCTCCAT
>CAZPPK010000010.1:0-32635 GCA_964588415.1 uncultured Lentimicrobiaceae bacterium | reverse complement strand
TAATTTCAAATCTCTTTTTAAATCCGGGTTGCAAACACGAATAAGCTGGGTTTTTTAGCTTCAACAAAAAATAACCTTTTGCCACCGGGCAGACGAAAAGAATAATCGGGATATTTGGTGGCTTTCCCCACTTTGACACGGTCTTCGTGAATAACTTCCCGGTAGGTTTCTGCGTAACCCTGCGAGTTGTCCACATCCCAGCCCAATACTTTGAAAAACGGGTCGATGAAATCTCTACGGGTAAGAGTTTCGTTGTAATCTGCTTGTTTGTACAAATCTAGAATCTCTGTTATAAAGATTGCTTCTTTTCAGTTGAATACACCAACTTTATTGTTGTAATCTATGTAGAAATGGCATGGAGCACGAAGAGAGCCTGACGTCCGGCAGGCAGGCATCCTCAGCTCGTTTGGATTTGCAACCCAAACTTTGCCATCACATTACAAACCCGATTCTGCTTCAACAGAAATTATCACAGCTCTTCAATGATTTCAAAGATATTTTCTTTGCCTGGTGAATTCTTTACAATCTCATCCCAGTCTGATTTGTTTACATAAGAAACCATATTTGTCTGTTTATTCCGTATGGCTAAATCTTTTTTTATCACGGAAAAGTTCCAAATTAGCATCGAAATGAATAACGGGATGAAGATGAGCAAAAATAATAATGGAAGATTAATCACAAACCATAAACTGAGAATGGCCCACAAGACGAGACCTGTCATGCCGATTAGCATTCCGGCCAATTTTCTTTTTGGGTTATCAATCAGTAATGCGCCGCAGTTTGGACAACGAATGATTTCTTCACGGTGGTTAAACAAGCCTGCCCGAATCTTCGTTTTACATACCGGACAGGGTTTCTTCATTAAATTTGGTTGCATAATGTGAATTATTTATGAGAGGATTTTATTGTTCGGTCTTGGTTTTTAATTGTCCCGTAAAATTAGGGAATTATTCTAAACCCCAAAAGGATTGACTCTTTATTTTGATGGCGTTGTTTTCCGAAGGTGTGTTATTGGGAGAAAAGATGGGCCTCTCAAGGGATTTTCTGCTGGAAACGCTGCCCGGATTGATTATTACTCCGCCTTTCATCAAAAACAAGATAAACGCCATTTCAAAGGAAGATTATGAAGTTCAGTTTCCACTGGAATGGATGCACAAAGACCTGCACCTCGCTACGCTTTCGGCTTATGAAAATAACCAGCCGTTGTATCTCGCCAATGTGGCAAAAGAGCTGTTTGAAGGAGCAAAAGCAAAAGGAATGGGCAGGATGGATTTCTTAGCTATTTTTGAATACCTGGAAAAGTTTTAAGGAAGTGCCTAAAGTGTGATAAAGTTCATAAAATCTGTGAAGTTAGTAGAAGTAAACTTAACTTTAAGCACTTTATGAACTCTTAATTCTGTAACCTTTCTTTTCAAGTAAAGCCTTAACTTTTGGCCTGAAATCGCCCTGGATGAGTATTTCGCCATCTTTGGACGAACCGCCTGCGCCGCAGTGCAATTTGAGATCTTTAGCCAGTTCTTTGAGTGTGTTTTCCGGTCCCTGAAAACCGGTGATAAGAGTTACTCTTTTGCCGTTTCTTTGTTTTTTATCCAGCAAGATGTAAAGTGTCTGCCGTTCCTGTGGAACAACAGGGGTTTCATCTTCTTCGTTTTCAAATACGAAATCGGAATCGGTGGAATAAATAATCCCGTTATTTTTTTTATTTGACTTCATGATCGGGGATGATTACCTGTAGTGAAAGTGGATTTACCTTAACTTCTAATTTCTTATCGATTTTGGCAGCTTCACCGTCAATGTTCACCATTCGGTTTCGCGACTGGTGCACCGTAAAGTGCGAAGCGCGGATGGTTTCCACATATTGCGATTTGTCGATAGCGCGGAGCAGCATCAGGTTGGCGACGAGGGGAAGCGTGAAGATGTTAGGTTTCTGAACAATGCAAAGGTCCAGCTGGCCGTCTCTTAGTTGCGCGTTGGGAGCAATGGTGGTGTTGTATCCGAACTGGTTGGAATTGGCAAAACTAATGAACAATGCTCTTGTGGTGATGGTTCTGCCATCGTCGAATTCAATGGTGTATTTTTTGGGTTTGTAAGGAAGATAATGGTTGGTGATGAGATGCACATAAGTGAAAAATCCACGGCGCCTGGTTTTGGCAAACAGTTTGGCTACTTTGGCATCGAAGCCTACGCCTGCAATGCTGATAAATGATTTCCCGTTGATGGAAGCCGTATCGATATCGGTAACCTGAAAGTCGTTGATAAGTTTTAGTGCAGAAGGTGTCAGGCGCGGGATTCCCAGATGACGTGCCAGCCCATTGCCGGAACCCAGCGGTACAATGCCCAAAACGGCTTTACTGCCAATCATCTGCGATGCGACTTCGTTGATGGTGCCATCGCCGCCTACGGCCACAATGATGTCTATTTTATTTTCAACAGCTTCCCTGCTGATTTCAATGGCATGTCCCGGATATTTGGTGAATTTGAATTCGTAATTGAAACTTTCCGTGTTGATGTGTTTTTTAATACTCTTTGTTAAATTACCGCCACGTCTTACCCCGGAAATAGGATTGATGATGAATAGTATATTTTTCTTTGCCGTAAGGTGCTTCTCTTGCATTTGAAAATGTTTCTCTATTACGTTCTAAAATTTCCTTGCATCCATTCGTGGAAAACGTATTTTTTCAATAAAATAGCCTTTTTGCCCGGCTTAAGATCTCCTGATAGCCTACCTGGAACAACTGGTTTCCCGGCTTCAGAAAACACGCAAAGTTAATAAAATCAGTCACAAGCTTTCATAAAATTCCCATGAATTTCCAGCTCCGGGAAGCAATGCTGATGCGACAATTTTGATAGGGTTGCGTATGTACAATTTTTTTAATTTTGCTGTGAGGATTTGGCCACGCTCTTAATTAGATTTGAGACTATTATGATAAAAACTTTTTTACGGAAACCTTGTAATTTTTTTTATTTTCTGTTCTTCTTGATTTTTATTTTTTATTTTTCGCCACTACAGGCACAACAACAAAAGATCCATGCTCATTTTCGGTCACCGTTGGGTTTTCCGCTGCACTTGTCGGGAACATTCGGCGAACTGAGGGCTAACCATCTTCACTCCGGTATCGACATTAAAACACAAGAGAAGACCGGAATGAAAGTGTATGCTGTCGCCGGTGGTTATATTTCACGTATCAATGTATCGTTGACGGGTTACGGGAATGCATTATACATTACACATCCTGATGGCTATGTTTCGGTATACGGGCACCTGAAACGGTTTAATCGGCAGTTGCAAAAATATGTTAGGAGTATTCAGTACAAACGGCAGTCGTTTACAGTTGAGACATTTCCACCGAAAGGGAAACTTTCAGTGAAAAAAGGGGAGGTGATTGCTTATTCAGGTAATACAGGCGATTCCGATGCACCTCATCTGCATTTCGAAGTGCGGGAAGCCAAATCCGAATACCCGGTAAACCCTTTATTGTTCCGGGGAATTCACGTTGTTGACCATCGACATCCGAAAATTTACAGGCTGGCGATATACTCTAAAAATTCCGGTAACTGTGAAAAAAATATTCTGGATACTACGATCTACCTGGTTTCCGGTACAGGAAAGAACTGTTATATCAGGAATCATCCTGTGATCAAAGTTTCAAGTCCGTTCTCATTGGGTTTGCAGTCTGACGATGGAATGGATCATATTTCCAACCGGGACGGAGATTACAGCTTGAAGCTTTACAAAGACGGTAAATTGGTGTGGGGCATCGAAATGAACAAAATTTCATTTTATACCTCCCGCTATATAAACAGTCTGATCGATTATAATTATTACGAAAAAACCAAGCGCCACCTGATCCGCACTGAGGTAGATACCAACAACCGTGTGCCGAATTATTTTTCTGTTCAAAACGATGGAATATTCCATTTGCGTGACAAAAAAGTCCATCATTTTAAATATGAGGTAGCTGATATTTATGGAAACACAGCCATTTTCAAGTTCAGTGTGCAGGCTGCTCCCATTAAGAATTGTAAAGGACAAAAGACCGTTAAAAGGAAGAAGGTAAGCGGACATTCATTTCGGTTTAACCGGAATGAAAAGATCAATACAGCCCATATCAGGCTCAATTTTCCTATCGAAAGTTTTTACCGCTCTTTTGTATTTCATCTGAGAAAATATCCTAAAAAGGAGCATTTGCTGTCACCAGTTTATGCAATGGGAACCCGCTTTGTTCCCGTACAGAGATATTTTGACCTTTCCATCAAAATGCCTGCCTCTGACAAACCGCTGTACAAAAGACTGTACATAGCTTATGCACCTGACCGGAAATCTAAAGCATACAACTATGTAGGTGGTAAATATTCAAAAGGTTGGTTAAAAACTAAAGTGCGCACCCTCGGTTGTTATGCCATCATGGTCGATACGGTTGCCCCGGTGGTGAAAGAGTTGAATTTTAAAAACGTCAGTCATTTGAAGGGACAGAAAACCCTGAAAGTTATGATTGACGATTTACAGACGGGAATTAAAGACTATCGTCCTACGCTCAACGGGCATTGGATTTTAATGGAATATCTCCCCAAAAAGAAATTGCTGATTTATCATTTCGACAGTTACCTGAAGAAAGGTAAAAATGAATTCCGCCTTGTGGTTCATGATATGGTTGGAAATGCTACTGTTTTAAAAGCTACACTGTATCGGTAAGATTTCGCTTTCGCGGAAAGAAGCATTTAGAATATCGAACAAGGATTAATGATTTGAGATTTTGTGAAAGCATGTAACAATTAGATAGTTACAATACATTAGATGTCATATTTGCTTCAAAAATTATACATCGTTAATCATTATTCGACATTTATCTTTTTAATATTTTTAGAAGCAAAAGCGAAATCCGCTAAGGTGCATAGTTTTAACTAATTTTGAGACCTATAAAAGTAATAGAGGATACTATCGAAAGATAATGTCCTCTATTACTTTTTCGCCCACTTCTTTGTTGAGCATGTCAACCAGCTTGGAGCGAGCCATCGCCAACTCGCTGCGTAGAACGGAAGAATCCAGCTTTACATAAAGAATGCCGTTTTTAATGGAAAGATTGGTAGTATGTTTGGCGAAAATACCTCCAACTACTTTTTCCCACGAATTGATAATTCTCGTTTCCTTAAGTTTCCCACTCAGGTGATATGAATTGATCAATTCCTCAATAACATCTTTCAGACTGTATTCGTTTTTTCTTTTAATCATCTGCTTCGCGCGCTGTACCTTTTTCCACAAAAAATATTTTGTGATCGATTTTTATTCTTTCAAAAATTGATTTGATCCGATGATGTTGGGTATCAGTGATAAAAACCTGACCAAAATTCTCCTGGCTCACCAACTCTACAATCTGGGAAACACGGTTGTCATCCAGCTTATCGAAAATATCGTCAAACAAAAGAATGGGCTTAAACCCCTTTTGCAACCTGGTATATTCAAATTGAGCCAGTTTAATGGCTACTACAAAAGACTTTTGCTGCCCCTGAGAACCAAACTTCTTAACCGGAAAACTATCAATCAGAAAGATTAAATCGTCTTTATGAATGCCTTGAGTTGTATAACGAACCATGCGGTCTCTCTGCAGCGATTCTTTCAAGAGGTCTCCTAACCCACTTTGTTCCAACTGGGAGGAATAAACCACTTCCACTTGTTCATTTCCACCGGATAAATAGCGGTAATATTCTTCAAACAAAGGATTAAAATCTTTTAGGAAATCTTTTCTTTTTTCATGAAGACTTTCCCCAAGTGTAACCAATTTCTCATCCCAAACACTCAGTGAAAGCTCATCGAAAAAATGTTTCTCTGCAAAATTCTTCAGCAAAACATTCCTCTGCAACAGCGCTTTGTTGTATTCCAGGAGATCATTCAAATAAAACTTATCAAACTGCGAAATAACCCCGTCAATATATTTCCTGCGCGTCTCGCTTCCTTCATTGATCAGATCCCGGTCGTAAGGAGAGATCATCACCAGCGGTATTTTGCCAATGTGATCGGCCAATCGGTCGTAATCTTTTGTATTGTAACGAAATTGCTTTTTGTGGTTTCTTTTCTGAATGCAGCTGATCTTGTCTTCGTGCTCGTTTTGAACATCATAAAACCCATGCAATGCAAAAAATTCCGCATCATGATTAATGTTCTGAGAATCGATGGAGTTGAAATAGCTTTTGCAGAACGAAAGATAATAAATGCCATCCAACACATTGGTTTTTCCGGCGCCATTTCCACCGACCAGGCAATTGATCTTCTCACTAAAATTCAGGTCGGCATCCGTATAATTCTTGAAATTGCTTAAAATGAGATGGGAAAGGTTCATAGCTTCTTATCAACTTTCAGGAAATAAAAATACAAAATATGTGGGAGGAAAAGCATCTATGGTTGTGGTTCTATTTTCCAAAATCGATGCAGTATCTATTTCATCAGTACCATAGCTTTTGCTTCCGTAATGTTCCTGGAACCCTTTTCTGTTAAACGGTAAAAATAAGTTCCTTTGGGTAAATTTCCACCATTCCAGCTTACTTTATGAGTTCCGACAGTTTGCGATTCGTCATTAACAAGAGTAGCAACCTTTTGCCCTTTTGAATTGAAAATAGAAAGATCTACAGTACCTTTGACCGGAAGTTTATATTCGATTACAGTCTTATCATAAAATGGATTGGGGTAATTTTTAAATAAACTTAACGCTTGAGAAAGGTTATCGGAAAATTTATTCACACCCGTAACCAACTGTGATATTGGACGTCGCCATATCTCATCGTTCCACTCCATCAAACCGACATAGAGGCTCGTATTGGAAATTGCAAACGCAATAGGATATGGATAACTAAGGCCGTCATCTATTTCGATCCAACTTGATCCGTAACTGGGTAGCATACACATGCCAAATTGAGTTTCTGCAAAAAGACTTTTGCCAAGTGGAATAAGTTTATAAATAGTATTATAAACCAACCCTGAATCAATAGGCATCCACTTCCAATCCGTCCCGTTGCTGACAGCCTGAAACACGCCTCCATTATAGACTCCCGCAAAAAGTTTGTCAGTATAAAAAACAAGGCTGTTAATATCTAATTTGGTGAGTCCTGAGTTGATTGTTGTCCAGCTTTTCCCATCATCAGTGGAAAGAAAAACACCTTTATACGCAGTCCCGGCAAAAAGATCTGTACCCGATTTTGCCAACGAAATAACGTTTGTATAACTCATCCCGCTATTAATTGCCGTCCAGATTTCTCCGCCATCGGTTGATTTGAACACACCGGAACCATACGTACCAGCATAAAGTTCATTTCCAGTCGACAATATTGCCATTACTTCGTAATTAGTTAATCCATTATTAATTTGAGTCCAACTATCTCCATTATCGTTTGATTCAAAAATGCCTTTTGAATAAGTCCCTACATAAATGGTTTTACCATAGACAACTATTGTTTCAACTTGAGGATCCAGTAATCCATTTTCAAGTTTTGTCCAACTTTTAGCACTGTCGACAGAACGATAAACACCAATCTGCGTACCAGCAAAGATTGTAGAATCAGATGCCCCCAGAGCTTCTATACTCATCATTGATGTAATATTATTCGTTGGCAATCCATGATTTACAGGGTTCCAACTTGCTCCTTTATTCGTTGACAGAAAAACCCCATCTATATCTGTCCCGAGATAAAGGTTATTTCCTGAAACTGCGAAGGCCTTAACCCATTGATCTGGCATTTCTTTATTTTCATTTGCCCATGTTTTACCACCATCAGTAGACATAAAAAGGCCGAACGAGCTACTACCAACAAAAAGGTTTGATCCTATGGCTGCGATCTTAGAGCCAAATACGAATATCTTACTATTATTAACTTTACTCCAACTTTTACCTCCATCTGTTGAACGATATACATTATACCCAGCCAGCGCATAAATATTTGAGCCTGAAGAAGTCAGTGCTTTCACATTGGAATCATTTAATCCACTATCAATCTTATCCCAGGCCGTATCAGAGATATTAACGTAGAGACCATCGGTGGATCCTGCAAAAAGGGTGGTATCAATAACAGCAAAGGTTTGAACAGTACCATCAATACCATTATTGACCGAGGACCAATCTTTCCCCTCATCTGTTGATAAAAAAACACTTCCAGATTTTGTTCCTGCATAAATACGAGACCCTAAACTTTTTAATGCAATAGCAATCTCATTACTAGGAAAATTTGTCTTCACTACAGTCCATTTATCTCCATCATAAGTAGATAAATACAAACCAGAAGATGTACTTGTAAACAAATTTTGTCCCGACAATCCCAAAGCATCTACTCCTTCTGCCGGACCAATAGACTTCCAATTTGCACCATTGTCAGATGACCAAAAGACACCATAAGGGGTTCCTGCAAATACGTCTGTCTCATTTGCTGCCAAACAACTAATATTCTCAAAAAAGGGGCTAGTCATCTTTACCCATTGTGCCTGAATGGGTCCATAGAGCAACAAAAAAAACAAAATCATGATCAAAAAAGGATAAAGTTTTTTCATAGGATAAGGTTTTTACAAAATCAATTTTCACAATAATTAATACTTATACGTCATCGAAATTTACAATTCTTCTAATAAAGTGTACAAGATGACATGAGTGCAAATTAAAAAAAAAAGAAATATAAAGGTAGGGTAAAACTCTTTTCGATCATCTTAATAGAAAAAGCAAAATGTTTTTGTTCATCTTAAAATTATGCGCTATGAAAAACAAAATTTCCAGGGCTATGGCCTTTATTCTAATGAGCATTGCACTTTTAGGGGTTACTTTTTCAACATCCTTGAGTGCATTGCCTTTGACACGCGGCAATTCTGACGTGGACACTCTTTCTTATAAAGTATTTAATGGGCGCGTGATGGATAACAATTCACACGAAAGTATTTCCTACGCGAGCATTTTTTTACAGAGAGGGAATGTTTCTACTATTTCCAACAACCAGGGCGAATTCACCCTGAAGGTAGCTAAAAACAGCGATGCCAAGAACATCGTTATTTCTCACTTGGGTTATAAAAACCTTATTGTTCCTCTCTCCGAACTGAAGCATAAGACAAATGATCTTTATATGGAACCTGTTTCAGTGGCACTCAACCAGGTCTATATCAGACCCGGTCCGGTCGATCAAATTATTCATAAAGTACTGGAAAATGTGGGACAGAACTATTCGTCAAAGCCAAATCAGATGACAGGCTTCTATCGTGAATCCATTAAAAAAAGAAATTCTTATGTATCATTAGCAGAGGCTGTTGTAAAAATTTATAAAGCATCTTATAAAGGATTTTCCAATGACCAGGTGCGGGTTGCTATCGGCCGAATGGGCAACAATGTTAAAAGAATGGATACGCTTCTCTTTAAACTTCAGGGAGGGCCTACCACACCACTTATGCTTGACATTATCAAAAATCCTTATGTCCTGCTAAACCCTGAAATGATCTATAAATATCATTTCAGCCTGGAAAGCGAAGTGAAAATCGATAACAAGGTTTTTTACGTAATTACCTTTAGTCCTATCAGTAAAATAGGTATTCCTCAATACTTCGGGAAATATTATATTGAAGTGGGCACTTATGCACTGGCTTATGCTGAATTCCGGCTGGATTTAAGTAACCCTGAAGAAGCTGCTCAATTGTTTATCAGGAAGAAACCGGCCGGGGTTAAAGTGACGCCGCTCTCCGCTGATTATATGGTTAAGTACAAAGAACAAAACGGAAAATGGTATTTCAACTATGCAAAAGGAGAAGCCTCTTTTAAAACCAAATGGAAGAGAAAACTATTTGCATCAACTTATTCCACCACCTTTGAAATGGCCATTACAGACCGAAAAGACAATAATGTGGTGAAATTTAAACCCAAGGAACGTTTCAAAGAAAACGAGATTTTCACAGAATCATTAGATGCTTTTGCCAGCGAAAATTATTGGGGAAAATACAATATCATTCAACCCAACCAGTCTATCGAATCAGCTATTAGGAAATTTAAAAGGATACTGAAAAGATCGGCAAATGACTGATAACTCATATTTTGACTAAATTAGCATCGAAATATTTCTTATCCTGAGAACAAAATTCGGAGCCGTTGAAAGCGTTTGAAAAATATTTATTGAAAAGCATCAGACAGGGGGACATAAAATCCTATGAATTCTTATTCAGACTGCATTATGAACCCCTGCTAAGCTATTCAATTACAATCACAAAATCAGAAGCTGATTCGGAAGAGGTGATACAGGAATTATTTTATAAGCTATGGAAAGACAGGAAAAAACTAAATATAAAACATTCTATTTCAGCTTATCTGTATCAATCGGTTTTTCACAACAGCCTTCAAATATTAAAACGGGGGAAGCTCACTGAGAACTACATCCAATACTCTTTAAATCAACCCAGTCAGGATATTGATCCGGTAGAAATATTAAAATACGAAGAACTGAACCGTGCGTTTTTTGAACTGATGGAAGAACTTCCGGAAAGACAGAGGCAGATATTTAAAATGAACCGGATACAAGGTTTGAAATATAAAGAGATCGCTGAAGAATTATCCATTTCACTGAAAACAGTGGAATCAAATATCACCAAGGCACTTCAATATTTCAGGAAAAACCTGAAGGATTACACTTTAAACTAATATCTTAAAACACAGACATCGAACATTCAATAAGATGGAACTACAAAACGACTTTCTGAAAAAAACCGGGTATCTGTACAGCAAAAAGACTGATAAAGCCTGGTCGGGTCTGCTCAACAAAATTGAGCAAGAGGAGATCCCTGATCTGAAACCTTCATTTTTTTCATCATGGACCGTTAGGATTGCCGCAATCATGGTTATTCTTTTAGGACTTGCCTGGGGAATTCAACAGTTGATAAACGTAAAAGTGAGGAAGGTAGAAACTGCCTCTTTCCAACGCCAGTTGATTCTTCCTGATGGTTCCATTGCTTACTTAAACGGCAACAGTAGTTTGACTTATCCAAAAAGTTTTGGTACAAAAAACCGGAGGGTGACTTTAATTGGTGAAGCATTCTTTAAGGTAACCAAGAACCCGATCAAGCCTTTTATTGTCGAAACCAGATCGGCACGGATCAGGGTATTGGGAACTTCTTTTAATGTCCTTGCCCCTTTCGACCATGATCGTGTGGAAGTACTGGTCAAGACAGGTATTGTAAGCCTTGCATCCATCCATAACCGAAAAGACAGGGTATTTTTGAAGAAAGGTGAATTCGGAATGATGGAAGCCGGAAAAGCTGAAAAAGCACAAGCTCCTGGTAAAAACTATCTTTCATGGCAAACCAAGAAGTTTCAGTTTAAAAATGCAGAACTCAAAAATGTTGTTGAAACTTTAAGTCATGCTTATACTACTCACATTCTGTTAGATTCGGATTCAATAGGACAATTGCGTCTAACATCAACCTATAATCAGGTTAGTCTGAAAACAATTATTCAGTCGCTGTGCCTCACTTTTCATCTTAAATCAACCCAAAATAATGATAAAATCGTATTAAGTGCTGTTAACTAAGATGTTTTATGGTTTTCTTTAAAAAATTTTCAGTCTCCATGATACTTATTTTTCTGATCGGAGGCACTTTATCTGCGCAACAAAACCCGCTTTACCAAAGTGTTTCGGTCAGGTTCAAAGACATTTCTGTTGATTCAGCGCTTAGAATTCTTGAAAAGAAAATTCATTTGGATTTTACCTACAATTCAAATCTTATCCCCTGTCAGAAAAAGATAACTGCAACTTTCGACTCTATTCCATTGACCATTGTTCTTGACAGTTTATTCAAACGACCGCTCATTTATTACCGAATCATCGATAATCAACTGATTATTTATGAAAAAACCGATACTTCCGGGTTTACTCCCATTAATATCCAAAAGGCAAAAACCGTTACTGGAAAAATTGTTGACAGGAACACCGGAAGGCCCTTACCTTACACATCGGTAAGTATTTTGCACAAAAGCATTGGTGTTATCAGTAATCAGGATGGAGTGTTTGTATTTAAGATCCCGGCAAAATATAAACATGATACGATGGTAATTAGTCATCTCGGTTATTTTCTTAATGAAATACTTATTTCCGAAATCAAAGACTATAATTCTTATAAAATGGACGAGCGACCAGTTTCGCTTCCCGAGATACTCATCAGAAATACGTCCGCTTCGGAACTGGTACGGAAAGCCATCTTAAAAATTCCTGATAATTATTTTAATGGGCCTTATATCATGCGTTCTTTTTACAGGGAAATTGTCAAACGCGATAATAAATACATGTCTTACACGGAAGCCATTCTGGATATTTATAAACGCCCCATGCGGCCGACTCTGTTTCATGATGAAGTGAAGGTGGTCAGGGAAAAAAAATACAATGATATCAGATCGCGAGATACCGTAATGTTTAAACTAAAAGGGGGTATTGAAGCTGTTTTAAATTTGGACATTATCAGAGACCCATTGAAATTCATCCTGCTAAACAATAATAAATACCATTATGACCTGATCAATATGGAATTTGTGGATGGAAAACTGGCTTATGTTATCCGGTTTACTCCAATCGACAAACAGGAAGAAACAGAATTTGAAGGGGAAGTATTTATTGATGCAGAATCTCTTGCCATTCTTCAAATTCGTTTCGGGTATTCCAAAAAATCACTGAAGAAGCTTAGAAATCTTTTCGTTGTGAAAAGTATTAAGAACTTTAAAACATATCCAATAGAAAACAGCTATGAAGTTTCCTATCAGAACTTAAATGGGAAGTATTATATTCATCATATCCTTGGGAATATTGGTTTAAAAGTCAAACGAAAAAACAAATGGCTGGCTTCACGCTACAGCGTGACATTCGAAATGATCAGTACAGACATTGAAAATAAGCGCCCCATAAGATTTGAAACTTCCCAAACCATTAAACCCAATCGTATTTTTTCTGATATGGTTTCCGGTAGCGATACCAACTTTTGGAAAAATGAAAATATCATCCCGCCCGAAGGCAATATCATCAAAGCACTGAGGAGATTTAAAAAGGGAGAGCTGAAAATGAAGAGATAAATGATTTTGTTCAGGCATTTTCATTTTACCTGTATCTTCCATGTCCGAATGAATCAAGCGATGTTGTTAATGTGAAATAATTGGGCGAACCTGCCAGATGATAGGTTGTTCGTGCATAATTGATCTGGAAATGAGAGATTCTTATCCCGATCCCCCAACTAAATCCTACCAAACCAAGTTTTTGATTGATACTCAACTCCTTTCTACGCAAGTAATTATAACCAAGCCGCAAAGTCAGATTTTTCCCCAAATAAAGTTCACTCCCAAAAATAAAATGACGCATCAGCTTATCGCTGAAATTCGCCATGCCGGTCAGCTGAACAGGTTTTCCGGTGAGCGGATCAATGCCTCCCGCAGGGTTTAACGAATCTGCCATACTCAGGTTCCATTTCTCCAAATGGTCCACAACGAGGCACAACCTTAAAGGAATGTGTTCCAACCGTTTGGAAAGTGCCCAGTGCAAATCAAAAGGCAGCGGAGAAGTTACTCCTGAAACATAGCCCTTAAGCTGAGTACCAATATTTGAGGCCACAAGGGAAAAAACCCAGCCATTGTCATTCCGGTATGTTCCTGCAACATCTACCCCAATTCCGTAGGCTTTATATGTTTCATAATAAGAATAGATCAGTTTAGCGGATGCGCCAACGGAGAAATTGGGCCCAAGTTCACGACCCCACCCAACGGTAAGTGCATAATCTGCAGCGCCAAAAGTTCCACTTCGTGTTCCATCAGGATTTGCATAATCGAACTTTCCATAATCCATGTACTGAATACTTGCAAGAAAACTTCCTGCCTGGTTAAAAGTTCTGGAATATTGCGCCAGTCCATAATTTACTCCGGCAAAGAAATTGACATAAGAAAGCGCCATTTCGTTATTCATCTGATCATTGATAAGCGACGGATTTATAAATCCCAGAGTGATGTCGTTATCGTAAATAGCAGCAAGGTCGCCACCCAGTGCCACCGTTCGCGCAGAAACCGGCTGTTCCATAAAGGTAAACGCATATTGTCCATTCTGCTGCGCGACCAAAACCATCGGCAGCAATTGAAACAGGAATAAAAGATATTTGTGCTTCACGGGCAACAGGCGATTAATTGGTGAAATAACGCTCGAAATTAAAATTTATTTTCACGTCTTTACCGAATGGAGAATGTTTTCAACTACAAAAATGAACATGCAGAGTTTGAGGGATTCTAAATTCACTGGGTCAACAGATAAAAAAACCCGGTCAAAAGCCGGGTTTTTTTATAACAAAAATGTTGATTAAGCATTTAGCTTTCTGATAAGGTTCAGAGCGCTTCCTGCTTTAAACCATTCAATCTGGTTGGCATTGTATGTATGATTCACCTGAATTTCATCCACAGAGCCGTCAGCATGATTCAAGACAACGGTAAGCTGTTGTTCTGGTGCAAAACTTGTAAGTTCTTTCACAGCAATCGTGTCGCTTTCCTGAACTTTTTCATAGTCGGCCTTGTCGGCAAAAGTCACTGCTAAAACACCCTGTTTCTTCAAATTTGTTTCGTGGATACGAGCAAAAGAAAGAACCAAAACCACTTTCACTCCCAGGAAACGTGGTTCCATAGCGGCATGCTCACGAGAAGAACCTTCACCATAATTTTCATCACCAACAATAACTGAACCCATGCCAGCTTCACGATACTCTTTTGCCGCATCAGGAACGGCTTTGTAGCTTCCATCCAACTGGTCTTTTACAGAATTAGTCTTGTCGTTGAAATAATTCACACCACCAATCAGCATATTCTGGGAAATGTTTTCCAAATGTCCGCGGAAACGCAACCAGGGACCAGCCATGGAGATGTGGTCAGTGGTACATTTTCCTTTGGCTTTAATCAGCAGTTTCATCCCTTCAAAATCTTTGCCGTCCCATTCTTTGAAAGGTGTCAGGAGCTGCAATCTTTCTGAATCAGGATTCACAACTACTGTTATATCCTCTCCATTTTCTGCAGGAGCCTGGAAACCGGGATCATCAACAGCAAATCCTTTGGGAGGATAAACCAATCCTTCAGGAATCTCCAGTTTCACTTTTTCACCATCTTCGTTAACCAGCTCATCAGTAAGCGGATTAAAATCAAGGCGGCCTGATAATGAATAGCACATCACCATTTCAGGAGATGCTACAAAAGCATAAGTATTTGGATTGCCGTCGTTACGTTTGGCAAAGTTTCTGTTGAAAGAAGTTACGATAGAATTTTTGTGACCATCTTTAACAGATTCACGATCCCATTGACCGATACAAGGACCACAGGCATTAGCAAGCACTACAGCACCCATTTTTTCAAAGTCTGCTGTCAAACCATCACGTTCGATGGTAAAGCGTACCTGCTCCGAGCCCGGAGTGATCAGTAAATCTGATTTTATTTTCAATTTCTTTTCTACCGCTTGTCTTGCGATACTGGCGGCACGGGTAATATCTTCGTAAGAAGAGTTGGTGCAGGAACCGATCAATCCGGTTTCCATTTCCAGTGGCCAGTCATTCTTTATGGCAGTCTCGGCCATTTTTGAAACCGGTGTACGTAAATCAGGAGTAAACGGTCCATTGAGTGCAGGTTCCAACTCGGAAAGGTTGATCTCGATCACCTGATCGAAATATCTTTCTGGTTCGGCATACACTTCATCGTCGCCGGTGAGATAAGGAGCAATATTCTGAGCCAGTTCGGCAATATCGCTGCGATCTGTCTGACGCAGATACTCTGCGGTATTTTCATCAAAACCAAAAGTAGAAGTGGTAGCGCCAATTTCAGCTCCCATATTACAAATGGTGGCGCGACCAGTGGCAGATAATGAATGAGCGCCTTCGCCGAAGTATTCTACAATGGCGCCGGTTCCGCCTTTAACAGTCAGGATATCGGCAACTTTAAGAATTACATCTTTCGGAGCAAGCCAGCCACTCAATTTTCCGGTAAGTTTAACACCGATGAGTTTAGGGAATTTCAGTTCCCATGGCATGTCGGCCATGACATCAACAGCATCTGCCCCACCAACACCGATAGCAACCATTCCCAATCCGCCGGCATTGGGCGTATGAGAATCTGTACCGATCATCATTCCACCAGGAAAAGCATAGTTTTCCAACACAACCTGATGAATGATTCCAGCACCTGGTTTCCAAAATCCAATTCCATATTTATTTGAAACGGCCGAAAGGAAATTATATACTTCCTCATTTGTAAAATTTGCTTTTTCCAGGTCTTTGTCCGCTCCTTCTTTTGCCTGGATCAGATGGTCGCAATGAACACTTGAAGGAACCGCAGTTGTTGTTTTACCGGCCTGCATAAACTGAAGCAGGGCCATTTGAGCTGTTGCATCCTGCATAGCAACCCTGTCTGGACGGAAATTCACATAAGAAACTTCACGCTGATACTCCTGAGTTGCAACGCCTTCATCAAGATGCGTATAAAGAATTTTTTCAGATAACGTTAAGGGCTTTTTCAACAGTTTTTTTGCTGCTTCTACCCGTTCTGGAAAACGTGCATAAACCCTTTCGACCATTTCAATATCAAATGCCATAATTACTTATTTAAACGTTAATTTGTGATTAATAATCAGTCGCTGTTTGTTTTTATCAAACGGTTGCAAAGGTAGCAATTTTCATTGGGGAAAGGAGTGAAAAACCCTCAAAAAAGCGAATAAAAATGATATAAATCCTGAAAATTAATTGATGAGTCCGCGGCCAGTTTTATTGAGGCGACCTTGTTCTTTAAATTCGCCGATAAGTTTATCAAGGACACCGTTGATAAAAATCTTGCTTTTGGCGGTACTGAAATATTTAGCAAGCTCTATATATTCATTCATGGTCACTTTAACAGGAATGGTATTCATTTCGAGTAACTCAACGATGGCCATTTTCAACAAGATAACATCAATAAGTGGAATACGTTCGTAATCCCAGTTTTTAGTCTTTCCTTCCACAATAGCGGAATATTCATCATCATTTAAAATAACTTTACGAAACAGGGTACGTGCAAAATATTCATCTTCGTTCACCTTTTGCCCGGAGGTTTTATAAATGCCAGGCAATGGACTGTCTGATGAAAACTTGGCTGAAATAGAATCCACAAATTTCACCAGCAAAATATCGGTCAGGTCGTACCCGTCAGTGTAATACATGTTTTTCTCGTCATAATAGGAACGCAACAGGTCGAAATCAAGCATCAGGCGATCCATCACTTTGATGATAAACTTTTTGTCTTCTTCTAATGAATCAGCCGGGTCGATAAGATATTTGGAATAGAAGTCGGAATTTCGAAGCAGATGGTAAAATTTCAGAAACATTTCCTGTTCCTGCGACCAATTGATTTTGAGTGTTTCTTCTTTTGTTAGAAAATCATGATTCTCACTTAGCAGGCTCAAAACCCTGTTATTAACAAACTTAAGGTTCGGGTTCAGATCATCTTCCGTAGGATAAAATTTGTTTTTATTTTCATCCATACGCACCTGCGAAAAGCGCCGCAATTCAACTAAAAAAGAGAGCTGATAAATAAACAATTCATAAAGTTTGTCGATACTATTAAGAAGTTGTCTTTCTCCCGCCGGTAAACTTTCAAAACCACCGGAATACCAACTGTAAAGGGACTGAAGAACTTTAATGCGAAGGTGCCTTCGATATAACATGAATTGTCTCTATTTGAATGAACTAAAATTTCGGTCGCAAAATTAGAAATTTTTTGTTAGTGATGATTAGAAATCTTTTGAAATTGTTTTCTGCTTACGCGAACGTTTCAAATCACCGTAAGGTACAGCATTGTAAATGAAATGGCTTTCCAAAGGTTTATTATTTAAAATAATTTTCAATAGTGATCAGGAAATGCCTGGTAAATTTGTATTTTTACATTCAATTTTTGGTGTTATGGAAGAATTTAAAGAGCTCGTAGAAAAAGCGTGGGAAAACCGTGAACTTCTGACGGATAAATCTGTTAAAGAAGCAATTGAGGGTACTGTTGAGTTCTTGGATAAAGGCAAATTAAGAGTAGCAGAACCTGATGGAGACCGATGGAAAGTGAACGAATGGATAAAAAAAGCGGTCATTTTATATTTCCCATTGTGCAAGATGGAGACCACTGAAACTGGGATCTTTGAGTTTCACGATAAAATTCCTTTGAAACATCAATTTGCACAGCAACAAGTACGGGTTGTGCCTCATGCTCTCGCACGTTATGGTTCTTTCCTGGCGCCGGGAGTGGTTTTGATGCCTTCCTATGTAAATATTGGTGCCTATGTTGACAGCGGAACCATGGTTGATACATGGGCAACGGTAGGCTCTTGTGCCCAGATTGGGAAAAGAGTGCATCTAAGTGGTGGCGTGGGAATTGGCGGCGTGCTGGAGCCTGTTCAGGCTGCCCCTGTGATTATTGAAGATAATTGTTTTATCGGATCCCGATGTGTCGTAGTTGAAGGAGTTAGAGTGGGTACTGAAGCTGTATTGGGAGCCAATGTGGTTTTGACGAAAAGCACCAAGGTCATTGATGTCAGTGGGAGCACCCCGATAGAGCACAGATCATATGTTCCGCCACGCTCGGTTGTTATTCCTGGAAGTTATACCAAACATTTTCCCGCAGGAGATTTCCAGGTTCCCTGTGCACTAATTATTGGAAAAAGAAAAGCATCGACAAATTTGAAAACATCGCTGAACGACGCATTGCGCAACTTTAATGTTGCCGTTTAACTTTATTTTACCAGTTACTATACTTTGAAGGCATTATCTTAAGCATGAACAATCAATTAGAAACAGAAATCAATCAAACACTCGATTTTTTGAAAAAAGGAAAGGTGATCCTGTATCCGACAGATACGGTTTGGGGTATTGGTTGCGACGCTACAATATACAAGGCAGTCAAGAAAATCTACAAAATCAAGCAACGGGAGGAAGACAAAAGCATGATCATCCTGCTGGATTCCCCCGAATCACTTGAGAAATATGTGGAAAACGTCCCTCCCATTGTCTATGATCTGATGAACAATGCGGTTTCTCCGCTAACTATTATTTATCCCAAAGCCAAAGATATCCTGAAAAACATCAGGGCGGCTGACGGAAGCATTGCCATTCGTATCATCAAAGATGGATTTTGTACTGAACTGATACATAGATTTCAAAAGCCTTTGATCTCTACATCTGCAAATCTATCGGGGCATCCGGTTGCCACTACCTTTGATCAGGTTGACGAGCAGATAAAAGATAAAGTGGATTATATCGTAGGAATTAACCATTCCAGAGTGGCTTCGATTAAGCCTTCAACTATCGTAAAATTTAACGCCAACGGAGCGTTGAAAGTGATCCGTCCCTGATATTAAAAATACATTGAAGGGTTGCCAGAGGCTTGAACTTTGGCAAGCAGATTCGCTATTTTTAATTTAAACAGCTTAAAATCAATAGGTTTTGTAATTATATCTGTGCATCCTTGCTCCACCATATCTTTAAGCTGATCAGAAAAGGCAATGGCTGTTACCGCTATAATTGGTATATCTTTGTAGTTAGACAATGTTCTAATTTTCTTTGTAAGATCAATTCCAGAATAGCCATCATCCAGTTTTATATCCATCAGAATTAGATCATAATCTTTGAGCTTGACCCAAGTCATGACATCTTTAGCATGCGGGGCAATGTCCACATCATAATTGTTCCGTAGGATTTGTTCAACAAGAATCTGACTGTTTCTGTCATCTTCGACATATAAAATTCTCCTGTTTCCTGTTTCTGTTTTGATCTGGTTAATCTTTTCGGGTGAATCTAAAATCATTTTTTTATACTAATTAGTTATTAGGTCTTGTTTTACCGGAAGAAAAATCGAGAAATTGGAACCATCACCTACTTTACTCTCAAGCTCAATAAACCCATCCAATAGCTCCACATATTTTTTTGTCAAACTGAGGCCCAGTCCTGTACCTTCATACTCTCTACTATAGCCCATGCTTTCCTGCTGAAAATCTTCAAAAATAACTTTCTGATTCATTTCTGATATACCAATGCCTGTATCGGCAATGCTTACAACAACATAATCCTTGTCTTCCTTGGTCTCTTTCCCAGTGGAAATACTCACCCATCCTTCATTTGTAAATTTAATGGCGTTATCCAAAAGGTTTTCAATGGCACCATAAATAAACTTTAAATCAGTAACGAGAAAGAAAGAAGACAAGGGGTCATCAAAGATAATTTTCAGGTTCTTTTTTACAGCTTCTTCTTTGTAACTTTTTACAAGCTTTCTGATTACACCATTCAGATCAATTTCCTGGAAATCAGCTTCGAAATTTCCAGCTTCCATGGCAGAAACTTCTATCACCAAATTCAATGTCCGCAAAAGGCGCTGCCCACTTTCCTGTATGTACTGGGTCATTTCCCTGATCTCTTCCAGGTCGCCGGAATCAGAAATAAGTGTAGAAAATCCAAGTATACCATTTAATGGAGTACGTAATTCATGGCTCATGTTGGTAAGGATGGCTGTTTTTAACCGATTGGCTTCTTCCACCTTCTTTTTTTCTTCAAGAAGTTCCTCTTCTATTCTTTTCTCTTGTGTGACATCCCTCTTAATGGCAGCGTAGCGGATTACTGAACCATCATCACCGAAAACCGGGAAAATCACTGCTATTTCAGTATAAAAAGTCCCATCTTTCTTTTGGTTAATAAAATTTCCCTTCCAAACCATCCTTGAAGACAATGTTTTCCATAGATCTTCATAAGTCGGGTTCGGTGTCAAGCCACTTTTCAATATTCGAGCATTCTGACCCAACACTTCTTTTATAGAATAGCCAGTTTTCTCTAAAAAGGCACGGTTAGCATATTCAATATTACCATCTATATCTGTAATTATTATAGAGAGCGGGCTTTGTTCAATAACAGTGGACAGCTTTTTTATCTCCTGCGCTGCCTTCTTTTGCTCCGTGATATCATAAAGCGTGCCAATTGCAGACGCTTTATCTTTATAAACAATGGAAGTAGCTGCAAAATCCACCCAGCGGGTTACTCCTTGTTTGGTAACAACCTTAAACTGATAATTGGAAACAACATTGCCATTTTCCACCCGCTTCTCACCCCTTTCTTTTACCATTTGCCTATGATCCGGGTGAATCACATCCCAATAATGCATCTTTAGCAACTCATTTTGAGAATATCCAACCAGTTTTGAAAAAGCGGGATTAGTGTACAATAAATATTCCTTATCATAAATGGCTATACTGGCAGAAGTACTTTCAGTGAGAGAACGAAAAAGATTTTCGGATTCCTTGAGCAATTCTTCATAACGTCTTTGATCAGTGATATCAATGAGATACCCGTACATTGTTACAATCTCACCATCTTTATTGATATCTGCATGCGCGTTTTCCAATACAATGATCGGTTTCCCTGTCTTGGTAAACATCCTAAATTCTTGGTTCTCAACCCTTTTCCCTGTTTTAAGTTTCTTGATCAGGTTTTCACGATCCAAGGGATCTTCATATAAATTCACCGTACCGAACTCATTGAGTTCTTTCATACTGCTAAACCCAAATATTTCCAGTATCTTATTGTTGCAAAAAAGAACTTCATTTTCGTCCTCCAGATAATCTCCTGAAATGTCATGGTCGACGAATTTTTTAAAATGCTCCAGGCTGGCTTCCAGCTCTTTTTCCATAGATTTCTTTTGCTCAGCTAGCCTAACTTGCTCAAGTGCCATTTTAACAACAAAATTCAGCCTTACCAGATGTTTTGTGGAAATGTAGTTTGTGGCGCCGCCATTGATACAATACAATGCAACATCATCATCAAAAGTGGGAGTAGCAACAATAAAAGGAACATCCGGCAATTGTTTGTTCCTGATGGAGAGTGCCCAATTGCCTTCTGTAGCATCATTATAATAACCACTAAGAATTACATCGGGAATGAAATGACCCAGGATTTCGATGTAATCCTGTTTTGCAGTCACAACTTGCATGGAAAAGGTGAATTCCTTTTCCAATTGCTGCTGTATCAATTCAGAGTCTTCCTTAATATTTTCAACCATTAAAAACTTCAGTTCTTCCATAACAAAGTTGATATACAGCTTACTTCAGCAAAAAAATTTTGATCTGTTGGCAAAACAAATTCAACCGAAACCTATATTTATAATTCAGAAATTACACTTTAATACCTAACATTCTGAACTTTATAAATCTACTCTAAACGTAAAAATACCCTGTTCTCCAGGACCTTTCGAACAAAGGTAAATTATTTTCTTTATGCAGTCCAACGCCTGTTAATAAATAGTAATAAAAATTTACATCTACATAAATCTATTTTTGTAGAAAATTACCGCTAAAAAAATTTCATTGGTTTCTAGGATGATATTTTAAAATACTGCTTTTCAGATCGTTTACGTTAAGGTGTGTATAAATTTCGGTAGTGGTAATAGATACATGCCCCAACAATTCCTGCACTGCCCTGAGGTCTGCGCCATTTTGCACCAGGTGCGTTGCGAAAGAATGTCTGAAAGTATGCGGGCTGATGGTTTTATGAATTCCTGCTTTCTCAGCTTGCTTGCGTACCATTACAAACACCATCTGACGGCTCAGCTTTCCGCCCCGGCGGTTTAAAAAAACAACATCTTCGGTTCCTTTTTGCGGACTGATTCTAGGCCGAATATCAGTAATGTAAGTCAGCAGTTGCTTTTTGGCTGCAGCACCCAACGGAACCAACCGCTGTTTGTCACCTTTTCCTGTTACCCGAATAATATCTTCATTCAAATGCAGAAAAGATATTCTCAGGTTTATTAACTCTGAAACACGGAGGCCACAACCATACAATATTTCAATGATGGCTTTATTGCGTTCACCTTCAGGTTTCGATAAGTCCACAGAAGCTATCAGCTTTTCAATTTCATCAATAGTAAAAACCACAGGAAGTTTAAAGCCTAGCTTAGGCGATTCCAGTAATGTGGCCGGGCTCGTTTCTATTTCTTTCTCGAGAACCAGAAAATTGAAAAAAGACTTTATCCCTGAAATAATTCGGCTTTGAGAATAGGCGCCCATGTCCATATCATTGATGTACTGCACAAACTCACGCAAATGTTCCAGGGTAACCTGTTTTACTGAAAGCTTCGGATTTTTTGCTTCCAAAAATTTAAAAAACAAATCTGTATCATGAAGGTAGGCAGCGGTCGTATTTTCCGACAGTCCGCGCTCCAGTTGCAGGTAGGATTTAAAACTCTTTTGGAAAATAATATGCTGCATATCCCGTTTTTCCTACGTAACCTTTATTTAGGAAATTTGTTACTAAAGTAGGAATAATTAGCAATAAACTGTATTTTTGCTTCCGTTTCAAACCCGAATAGCCTCAAATTATTGAATATTAACTAAATAAATTACTCCATGATTGATTTTTCTTTAGAACAAAGGCAAATTGAACTCCGGGAAAAAGTCCGGGATTTTGCACAAAGGGAGATGATTCCCAATGCACGAAAATATGACGAGTCAGCAGAATTTCCGTGGGACATTATTAAGAAAGCATACAGTGAAGGTCTGATGAACGGTCCTATTGACGTTGAATATGGTGGAAGTGGCCACAGTATTTTTGAAAGCGCACTGGCTTCAGAAGAGCTGGGTGCGGGTTGTGTCGGGATTGGAATCTGTATGGATGCCAACACGTTGGCCCTTACTCCTTTGTTGTTGGGTGCCAGCCCGGAACAAAAGAAACGTTTCTTTGGTCACATTAATGAAACAAAAGGTGTTGCTGCTTATGCACTGACCGAGCCTAACGCAGGATCAGATGTTGCTGGAATTAAATCTACTGCCATTTTACGTGGGGATAAATACATCCTAAACGGGCAAAAACGTTTTATCACCAACGGCGCTGTTTCCGAATTTATTACTGTGTTTGCACTTGTTGACCCGGAAAGAGGAGCTCGTAGTTTGAGTGCTTTTGTTGTCCCAACTAATTCCCCTGGTGTGAAAGTAGTATCAAACCTGAAAAAGATGGGACAACGTGCTTCCGTGCAAACTGAATTTATTTTTGAAAACGTCGAAATTCCAAAGGAAAATCTTATCGGTGGCGAAGGACAAGGATTCTTACTTGCCATGAAAACTTTTGAAAGAACCCGTACCGGTGTAGCTGCTTTAAGTGTTGGAAACGCAAGGGCTGCTTTTGAAAATGCCCGCGATTGGAGCAAAAAAAGAATCCAGTTTGGCAAACCTATATCGGCAAACCAGGGAGTTAGCTTTATGCTGGCCGATATGGCTACAGAAATTGAAGCTGCTCGTTTGGTTACCTGGCATTCAGCCTGGGCTTATGATTTTGGTACGAGTGGAAAGAATTTGTTATCGGCTATGGCAAAACTTTACGCTTCCGACGTAGCAATGAAAGTGACTACGGATGCGGTTCAGGTTATGGCAGGTGAAGGATATTCCACAGAGTATCTTGTTGAAAAGATGATGCGCGATGCCAAACTATGCCAAATTTATGAGGGTACTAACCAAATTCAAAGATTAGTCATCGGTAAAGAAATCCTGAAATAAAATCTATTTCTGTTACAACCATAAAGCAAAAGAAAATGCCCGGAAAGTTGAAAACTGCCGGGCATTTATTTTTACAGAAAAAAAGTACCTTAACTTATCAAAAGTACACTTTACGACAAAATTTTTAGCTTGGCAAAACGCAAAAGCAGGTTCTTCTCTCCAACTACATTAAAATAGACTTTTGCTTTTTTGTTGGGCCCAATGCCTTCCACGGCAATCACTTTTCCTTTTCCAAAACGTGGATGTTCTATTTCCATACCTGCCACCAGATTGGTTAAATCATCAGGTTGAAAATCTGACCGTTCCGATGTGGCATCGTCGATGGATTTAAGTTTTCTCTTTCGAAAATCAGGTGCCGGAGAACCATTTTTCTCAGAAGTCTGCGAAGATGAGCTTTGCTGAAAATGTTCACGGTGTGGTTTGTCAAGGAGTTTCTCATCTACTTCATCCAGAAACCGGCTTGGTTCTGTGATAGTAAACTGCCCCCAGCGATAACGACTTTCGGCATAAGACAAAGTGGCTTTTACCTGCGCGCGGGTCAGGGCAACGTAAAACAAACGGCGCTCTTCTTCCAGTTCCGAGCGTGTGCTAATAGACTGAACTGATGGGAACAGGTTTTCCTCCAGCCCCACAATAAAAACATAAGGAAATTCAAGGCCTTTAGCTGCATGGATGGTCATCAGGGAAACCTTGTCATTGTCATCTTTATCTTCGTTGTCTGCATCAGTAAGTAGTGCTACATCCTGCATAAACTCTTCTAAGCTTCCCTGGAATTCGAGGTCACCTTGATTAGCTTCGGCTCCACGTTCACTGAATTCTTTCACACCATTCAACAATTCTTCAATATTTTCCACACGGCTCAGTCCTTCCGGAGTGTCTTCCTCTCGAAACATTTTCATCAAGCCGGAAGACTGGGCAATGAGTTGCGCCACTTCGTATGCTTCTTTCTTTTTCATTTCAGCCGTCATACTTTTGATCATCGTGCTGAAATTGGCCAGTTTGGTTAAGATGCCGGAATTCAGATCCACACCATGGACATGTAGATTATTAATGACTTTCCACATACTCACATTATGCTGGTCTGCAGCAACATTGATCTTTTCCAGCGTGGTTTTACCGATACCCCTCGGCGGATTGTTAATGGAGCGCTGTAAAGCTTCTTCATCATTATGATTAATAACCAATCGGAAATAAGCTAGTAAATCTTTGATTTCCTTTCTGTTATAAAAAGATTGCCCTCCATAAATTCGATAAGGAATGTTCAATTTACGCAAAGCTTCTTCCATCGCTCTGGACTGCGCGTTGGTCCGGTACAAAATGGCAAAATCTCTGTTGGCGCGTTGCTCATTCATTTTGGCAGCGAAAATAGCGCTTCCCACAAGCCTGCCCTCTTCGTTATCGCTGGTAGCTTTTATGAAACCTATTTTTCCTCCTTCACCATTATCTGTCCAGACCGTTTTTTTAATCTGCTCTTTGTTAAAAGAGATCACATGGTTGGCAGCTTCCACAATATTTTTGGTCGAACGGTAATTTTGTTCGAGCTTAAATAATTTATAATCAGGATAATCAACCTTGAAATTCAGAATATTCTGAATGTTGGCGCCGCGAAAAGCATAAATACTCTGCGCATCATCTCCCACAACACAAATATTTTCAGTATTGGCAGCCAGCTTTTTAATAATAAGATATTGTGCATGGTTGGTGTCCTGGTATTCGTCCACCATAATGTAGCGGAACTTCTGCTGATACTTATAAAGAACATCTTCAAAATCCCTGAAAAGAATGTAGGTATTGAATAGCAGATCGTCAAAATCCATAGATGCGGAACGCTTCAACCTGAGATTGTAAGCCTTGTAAATATCCTTGATCATCGGCTTGGCACCACTTTCGTCGGCAGCAATGATATCCGCGTTTTGTGCATACTCTTCAGAATTTATCAGGTGAGATTTCGCCATTGAAATACGTGCCCTCACAAAATTGGGGGGATACACTTTCGGGTCCTGTTTCAAATCCACAATGATCTGCCTGATCAGTTTTTTGGTATCATCGCTATCATAAATGGTAAAGTTGGAAGAATAGCCCAGATGATGCCCTTCTATACGCAATATTTTGGCAAAAACAGAGTGAAAAGTCCCCATCCATACATTGCGTGCTTCCCCATCGCCAATAAGCCTTATAACACGCTCTTTCATTTCGCGTGCCGCTTTGTTGGTAAATGTCAGCGACAAAACGTGAAAAGGGTCAATGCCCTGCTGTAAGAGATATGCAATGCGATAAGTCAATACCCTCGTCTTTCCTGAACCTGCACCCGCGATCACCATCTCCGGCCCTTCCGTTTGCACTACCGCCGCGAGTTGCTCTTTGTTTAGATCCTTTAAAAATTCTTTCACTTTATCAATTTTTCCAAACTGCAAAAATATACTTAAATTACTTTTTGGCGGGCAGGAAGGGGTTTTGATTATTAACAATTCAGATGTTTGGTCTGCAATAGAATATATTCAATTCATTTATGTATTTAAATATATATATTTTTGAATTGATTAAATTTTTAATACTTTAGCTCATAAAACAACTGCTATGTGTTTATCAGTTCCCGGAAAGATTGTCAATATTTTGGATGAAGACGGGCTTAAAATGGCTGATGTGGACTTTGGAGGTGCAATTCGGAAAGTTTGTATTGAATGGGTTCCGGAAGCTGGGAAAGGCGATTATGTCCTGGCACATGTAGGAACCGCCTTAACTGTCCTTGACGAAAAAAGCGCTTTAGAAAGTCTGGCTGCTTTCGATGAAATTAATGAAAAACTGAAAGAAGAAGATCTCAATTTTTAAAGACCTATGACTATAGAGCCAAACGGTTCAATTTCCCTGATTACACAAAACGAAGAAATGCATCGACAAATCCGCCGCATTGATAAAGTTGTGAATTCAGAGACCAGCATTTTGCTCATCGGCGAAACCGGTGTTGGTAAAGAGATTTTTGCTGATTACATTCACCATTTGAGTGACAGGGGGCAAAATTCTTTTGTGAAAATCAGCCTTGCTGCCATGCCTGCCGAACTGCTGGAAAGTGAATTATTCGGATTTGAAAAAGGGTCTTTCACCAACGCGGACCACGAAAAAAAAGGACTTTTCGAGATCGCCCATGGCGGCACTTTGTTTTTAGATGACATTGACGACACTCCATTAAACATTCAGGCAAAATTATTGCGTGTATTGGAATCCCATCAAATCAGGCACATTGGAGGCTCTACTCATATTCCCGTGAATGTCAGGCTTATTTGCGCGTCCAAGGTCGAACTGAAAGACCTTATTGAAAAAATGATGTTCCGGCAGGATCTATTTTATCGGATCAACACCGTGGAGATAAGAATTCCACCTTTACGTGACCGTAAAGAAGACATTCCGTTATTAATACAACATTTTGTAAAACACTATGCAACCAAGAAAAGCCTTGCTATACATCCGGAAACCCTTGAACTTTTGATGGATTATCACTGGCCAGGGAACGTCAGAGAGCTAAGAAATGTAATCCAAAGGGCAACTTTGTTTGCAGATAACGAAATTAAGATATCCGATTTACCTGACGAACTCACAGGTTATAGCCCCTTAGACCATATTGTTAAAGCCTGTAGCCTGTGTTTTACACGCGAGGGAATGCCTTACAATGATGTGATCAGCTGTGTGGAAAGCCGGCTACTCGATGAAGCTATCAGCCAAACCGGTGGCAACCAAAGCAAAGCAGCACAATTGCTGGGAATGAAATTGTCCACTTTCCGTGACAAAGCCCAGAAATACAACATACATTGACCATCCATTTATTTCAACACATTCTCATTTTATTGAATTAAGCGAAATAACTTTCTCTCTACTTGCCTTTTGGGTTTCTTAATAAGAAATAGCCTTCCAACATCTCCTCACTTATCATTGTGTATTTTGCCGTAATCGATTGCGGAAATACGTAATTCCCTTACGGAAATCCACAAATTTTCAGCTGAGATTGGTTTTATGAAAGATTTTTCAAAAAAGATTGCCTCTCTAAATAACCTGAACAACAACCTATTGCAACGTTACTCAGGAAGTCGGCTTGTGATTTTTCAAAACAGGCACGGCTCTTGCTTTACTAGTGGCCAAGCTAATTATTATGAAATCAATAGCAACAATTCAGATTCACGGCGAAGTAGTGGAAGTGATGGATTACAATGGGACAAAGTCCGCTAAAATTGTTTGCAGTAAGAAAAGTGTGATCATTGACCTGAAGGATTGCGAGAATTTTGAATTGGGGAGTAAAGTTAGTTTATCCGGGAAACTGGTTATCAATGAAATCTATCCGGTTTTCCATAAAATAAATGAATAAAATCTCAAAAAATCGTACTATGTTCAACAAAGAAAAAACCTATTATGAAATTGCCAAGGAAAAGGGTTATTCCAGGCGTGATTTCATGAAATTAAGTGCAATGATGGCGGCTATGCTGGGATTCGAGACCAGTGCAGCAGGAAAAATTGCAAAAGCTTTGGAAACCAAGCAGCGGATTCCAGTGATCTGGCTGCACGGTCAGGAATGTACCTGCTGTAGCGAATCTTTCATTAGATCTTCGCATCCAATGGTTGCCGATATTTTGCTGGACAAAATATCGTTGAATTATACAGAAACTCTGATGGCTCCTGCTGGTTACCAGGCTGAAAAGTCGCTTCAGGACACCCTGAAAAATTATCACGGAAAGTATCTTCTGACAGTTGAAGGTTCCATTCCGTTTGGTAACGATGGTGTATATTGCTGTATCGGAGGAAAAAGCTTCGAGCAAATTGTCCGTGAAGCAGCCGATGGTGCCAAAGCCATTATTGCATGGGGCAATTGTGCTTCTGCCGGATGCGTTCAGGCAGCAATGCCCAATCCTACCCAAGCCACTCCAATTCATAAAGTCATCAAGGACAAACCCATTATCAATGTTCAGGGCTGTCCGCCTATTGCAGATGTGATGGCAGGAATTCTTGTTCAGATACTGACCTTTGGGAGACTTCCTGAACTGGATCAATTTAAACGGCCGAAATCATTCTTCTCCAAACGGGTACACGACTCCTGTTACAGAAGGGCCAATTTTGATGCCGGCCTCTTTGTTGAATCTTTCGATGATGAAAGTGCCAAAAAAGGTTATTGTCTTTATAAAATGGGATGTAAAGGTCCTGTTACCTACAATTCCTGTGGTATTATTAAATGGAATAACGGTGTGAGTTATCCAATCCAATCCGGTCACCCCTGTCTGGGTTGCAGCGAAGCCGGTTTCTGGGATAATGGTCCGTTTTACAGAAGGCTTCCTGAAGTTGCCGGTTTCGGCATTGAATCCACAGCTGATAAAATCGGGCTCGGTTTGGCTGTTGGTGCCGGTGTAGGTATGGCTGCCCATGCAATTTCTACAAATATTAACAAACGGAAATTGATTAAAAAAGGAAAAGAAGAAGCTAAATCGGGAAACTCGTAAAAGAATTAAATTATGAAAAGAATAGTTGTAGATCCCATAACCCGTATTGAAGGTCACTTGCGGGTTGAAGTAGAAGTAAAAAACGGGAAAATAACAGACGCATATAGTTCGGGAACCATGGTCAGGGGAATCGAGATCATCCTTAAAGGAAGGGATCCACGTGATGCATGGGCTTTCACCGAAAGGGTCTGCGGCGTTTGTACTACTGTACACGCCGTGGCATCAGTCCGGACAGTTGAAAATGCACTGGGAATTACCGTTCCTCCCAATGCCGACCTGGTAAGAAATCTGATGTTTTGCGCCCAAATGATGCAGGACCATGTGGTTCACTTCTATCATTTAGCTGCCTTGGATTGGGTTGATGTTGTGTCCAGCTTAAAAGCAGATCCGGCCAAGACTTCCGCATTGGCACAAAGCATCTCCGTCTGGCCTAAAAGTTCAGTGGGTTATTTCAAAGATGTTCAGGCGAGAATTAAAAAATTCGTGGACAGCGGACAGTTGGGCATCTTTGCCAATGGCTATTGGGGACATCCTGCGTACAAGCTACCCCCGGAGGCCAATCTCATGGCCGTAGCCCATTATCTGGAAGCGTTGGCATGGCAAAAGGAAATCGTTAAAGTTCACACCATTTTCGGTGGCAAAAACCCACATCCGAATTATCTGGTAGGTGGTGTTCCCCTTTCTGTGAACCTGAACGGCTCCAACGCCCTCAACTCAGAACGGTTGGCTTATGTGAAACTTTTGCTTGATGAAGCAAAAACGTTCATTGACCAGGTTTATATTCCTGATTTACTTGCTATTGCGTCATTCTACAAGAATTGGGGCGCTATTGGCGGTGGTCTTGAAAATTATCTCGTTTATGGCGACTTGCCAACCAATGGCTACGAAAATGTTTCAAGTTACAAATTTCCGAGAGGAATTATCTTAGGTCGTGATTTAAGCAAGATCCACGAAGTGGATGCCACCGATCCCGAGCAAATCAAAGAATACATAGCCCATTCCTATTATAATTATAATACAGGAAATAATAGTGGGTTACATCCATGGAATGGCGAAACCAATCTGAATTACACAGGCCCGAAACCACCTTACGACCAACTTGATGTGGCCAACAAATACAGCTGGCTTAAAACACCACGATGGAAAGGATATCCTATGGAAGTTGGCCCGCTTTCAAGAATGTTGGTGGGATATGCTTCCGGACGCAAGGACTATCAGGAAATTGTCAATGCAACGCTTAAAAAACTAAATATTCCTGTCACAGCCCTCTTCTCAACGTTGGGACGAACAGCCGCTCGCGGGCTGGAGACTCAACTGGTAAGTAACTGGGCCCAGGAATTCTTCAACTCACTGATTAGCAATATCAAAAATGGCGACACAAGGATGCATACCAATTATAGGTGGGAACCTGAAACCTGGCCAAAAGAAGCCAAAGGCGTGGGTATGACCGAAGCTCCGCGTGGCGCACTTGCCCATTGGATCCATATTAAAGATCAGACTATTGAAAACTATCAACTCGTAGTTCCCAGCACATGGAACGGTTCACCAAGAGATGCCAAAGGACAGCGTTCGGCTTACGAAGCATCTCTAATAGGAACTCCGGTTGCAAACCCGGAACAACCGCTCGAACTGCTACGGACTATTCACTCTTTCGATCCGTGTATTGCTTGTGCAGTACATATATATGATGAAAAAGGCAGTTACGTTCACCAAATCCAAACATTTTAGTCATGTCAAAATTCGTAGATTTCAGCCCTACACTGATGCGCCCTAAATATGTTTGGGAGCTCCCTGTAAGGTATTTTCACTGGATCAATGCGGTTTCAATTGTCGTTCTGGTAGCTACGGGATTTATCATTGCAAATCCTCCCGCTATCCAGAGTGCTGCAGAAGCTTCACAAAGTTACTGGTTTGGCTGGGTACGATTTATTCATTTTGCATTTGCCTATGTTTTCCTCATTAATTTTCTGGTTCGAATCTACTGGGGATTTGTAGGCAACCGGTATGCAAACTGGAGAAACTACATCCCTTATTCCAAAAGACACTGGAAAGACATGTGGGAAGTAATAAAAATCGACATTTTTCAGGTTAAGGATGCCAAAAACCCCAACCTGGGGCATAATGCTCTTGCCAGCTTTACCTATTTTCTGACCTTTATTGCTTTTTTGGTGCAGGTTTTTACCGGATTCGGGTTATATTCCGCCACAAGCAACTCCTGGTTTGCATCCCTGTTTAAATGGGTCCCTTCAGTTTTTGGTGGAGACATCACCACACGTTATGTCCATCACTGGATGATGTGGTTCTTCATTCTTTTTGCCTTGGTACACATTTATCTGGTTGCTTATCATGATTATATTGAAAGAAACGGTATAACATCATCTATGATAGGCGGCTGGAAATTCATCAACAAAGATAAAGTGGAACGGGAGCAGGAAGTAGAAATCAGGAAAAAAAACAAACAAAAATCTGATAGAATTTCGTAAAATGCTTTTTTGAAACCTTGTTCTCTGATTGGGATCAGCAGAGAGCAAGGTTTCTTTTTTAAATCAACGCTACCACTTAAGTATTTTATTAGTGAAACTCTATTTTGAAAATCCGCGATAAGCGGAGCATTCGAA
>CAZPPK010000009.1:0-33803 GCA_964588415.1 uncultured Lentimicrobiaceae bacterium | reverse complement strand
CCGCTGAAAAAGCGGGATTAGTTCAACTAACTATTTCGAATACTCCGCTTATCGCAGATTTTCAAAATAGAGTTTCACTAATAAAACAAACTACTGAATCAAAACCTGAACCCGGGGAATTGTTCCTTCCTGTACTCTGATATTAAAACTATGGGTGACAGTTTCCCCGTTCAAAAACTGAGTCCCCACAACATAGGTCTTAAGGTGATGATTGTAAGGATCTTCCTTGGGATTTTTTGGTGGTGGACATTTCTTGACAGAAATCGGAACTTTTATTAAAATCGGCTGAGGAAAAACTTTTCCGTTTGTCGCAGACAATCCTCTTCCTGTTGCATTGACAAAACGAAAATGCGCCATAGCCATCCTGTCATTTTTTATAAAGGTCGGAGCGGCTTTAGAGAAAAGATGGATCCAGTTAGCCGCCTGGTTGGTCACGGTAACGGTAATCCGGTAATAATCTTCACCTCTTTTTTCTTTGCGTTTCAAAGTCAAATAACTGGCATCAATGCCATTGATAGATTGTGTTTTTCCCTCTTGCAATTCAACATAACCCTGGGCCTTGGAAACTCCGGTACCGAAAACCAGAAATATGAAAAGATAAAAGATCAGTAATTTTTTCATGATAACTAATATTTGATGTTCAAAATACAAATAAAACTTCTCTTGGAGATTGCTGTTTTCAACTGATTTATAGCAATTTCAAACAAATTTAAAATCTTTTTTCATAAATCAAAATAGGGGCGCCCTGAGGTTAGTGCTTTAAAAGTCATGAAAAGAATCACAGAATACCATACAGATCGCCGCTTTGCCGGAAGATTTACATTCTGAAAATTTCGCTGAAATAATTTTTTCTGATAATGATTTCTCATATATGCAACCATGAAAAGCCAGAAACTGTATTTTTGTTTTTCTGAACAGCGTTCAGGATTTTTCGTATCTAAATTAACAACTGCCAGTCAAAACTATCTGAAATATGAGGAGTACTAAATTTCTTATTTTCTTTTCTATTGTTCTGATACTTTACGCAAGCATCAATTATTATATCCTGCACGGTGGACTTTCCTTACTGGAAAAAGGAAGCTTCTGGCGGATTTTCTGGACGGTTTGCATCCTGATCTTTGCTGCTTCATTCATTGCAGGCCGCTTTCTCGAAAGAAGAATGATCAATCCTTTTTCCACCGTTTTGATTTGGGTCGGTGCCTTCTGGCTGGCGTTCATGGTTTATTTTCTTATACAGTTATTTTTAATAGACTTAATCACTCTTCTTGACCACTGGCTCCACTTTACGCCCGCCTTCGTTCATACAGATCCTTGGAAAACAAGAAAAATTCTTGGAATTGCCGTGATTACCATCAGTTCGATCTTTGTGATTTCCGGACATATAAACACCTGGTTTCCAAAAATTAAAAATCTGGATATTTCAATCCGCAAAAAAGCCGGAAGCCTAAAAAGCCTTAATATTGTCGCCTTTTCAGATGTCCATTTGGGAACTTTGATTGAAAAAAGGCACCTGGCCACGATTATAAAAAAGGTTAATGCATTGAAACCGGATATCATCCTGATACCGGGAGATATCATCGATGAGGATATTAATCCTGTTATTCACAGCAATGTGGGCAAAACACTCAGAACGTTTAAGGCCAAATATGGTGTTTATGCTGTAACCGGTAATCACGAATACATCGGCGGCGTAGCCAAAGCAAAAGAATATTTGAAAAGTCATGGGATTAAACTTCTCAATGATACCGCCGTGCTCATCGACAACAGTTTTTATGTGGCAGGTCGCGAAGATTTGATGAAGAATCAGTCCAAAAATAAAAGAAAAGGTCTCGATGAAATTATTCATGATATTCAAAAGGATCTGCCTTTAATTCTAATGGACCACCAGCCGTTTCATTTGGAGCAGGCCGAAAAAAACGGCGTCGATTTGCAACTCTCGGGACACACGCATCACGGACAGTTATGGCCCTTCAATTATATCACAAATTTGGTTTATGAAAAAAGCTACGGTTATCTCCAAAAAGGAAATACCCATTATTATGTCTCTTGCGGCGTCGGAGGCTGGGGGCCACCGATACGAACCGTAAGCAGACCGGAAATAGTAAACATTAAAATTCATTTTGATTAAATTTTAAAACCATGGAAGCAAAAGAAAAACTCTTCATTCTTTGGACCAGCGGTGAAAAACTCACCTTTGACGAAATGGTCTTTATGTACGCTTATAACAGCATCAAACGCCAATGGTGGAAAGAAGTTACTCTGATTATCTGGGGCGCTTCTGCCGAATTGGCCGGAAAAGATTTTATTGTTCAGCAAAAGCTGAAAGAACTGAATGATGTTGGTGTAAAACTCACCGCCTGCAAAGGTTGTGCAGATGATCTGAATTTCACGGAGACTTTCGAAAAACTGGGTGTTGACGTAAAATACTGGGGAATGCCTCTCACCGATGTGCTGAATTCCGAAGCCAAACTCATTACCATTTAATTGATTTTTTATTCCAGGTATTATGGAACACTTACAAAATATTCCTTCTGTTGATTTTTTGACCCGGATTAACCAATTGTTTGACAAACAGTGGTTCTTACTGACGTGTGGTGATTTTGAGAACCATCATTTTAATACCATGACCATTTCCTGGGGCTCCTTAGGAATCATGTGGAATAAGCCTTTCGCCATGGTGGTGGTTCGTCCGACACGCTACACTTTCGGATTTATGAACCAATATGACGATTTCACTTTGTCGGCTTTTCCAAAGCAATTTCACAAAGACCTTTCCCTACTGGGGAAAAAATCAGGAAGAGATTCTGATAAGATTGCTGAAACAAAATTACATCCTGTAGCTTCAGAAATTGTAAAATCACCAGCTTTCGCAGAAGCTGAATTAATTATGGAATGCAGGAAAATCTATTGGGACGATATGAAGCCCGAAAATTTCCTGGATAAATCTATCTTTAAGCATTATAAAAATCATGACGAACACCGGATTTATTTCGGAGAAGTCTTAAAAATCAAAGGAGCTTCTAAATTCTTGTAAGCTTCTATCAATCCTTTCGTTCATTACAATGACGGATATTTTTTATAGAGCTTCCATACTATAAAAAATGTCCTCGCATAATGAAAACATCCTTCGGAAATAATTCCTGATATTTGCAACCGCAAAGAAATCGATTTGTTTAAAAAAAGAAGATTTTTCATTTTGGCCCTGTCGGCGTTTGCCGTGATGATGGGGATGGGTATCATCGCACCTTTAATGCCACTCTATGCAAAAAACATGGGGGCTTCCGGTTTGTGGCTCGGCATCATCTTTGCTTCCTATTCTTTATCACGACTGATTTTTGTCCCGATGATGGGAAAATTATCGGACAAAAAAGGGAGAAAGAAAATCATTGGTATAGGGCTATTATTTTACAGCGTTTTTTCCCTTGCCTATGTTTTTGCCACCACCGTTTATCTGTTGACACTGGTTCGATTTCTGCAGGGCTTTGCCTCCGCCATGACACTTCCCATCATCATGGCTTTTATCGGAGATCTTTCACCCAAAGGCGAGGAAGGAAAATACATGGGATATTTTAATGTTTCCCGTTTTCTCGGTATGGGCATGGGGCCACTTTTGGGCGGGGTCTTAAATGATTCTTACGGAATAGATTCTGCATTTTATGCCCTGTCTGCATTGACTGGCCTTGCTTTTCTGCTGACATTGTTTTTTCTCCAGGAAGAGGAAAGTTTTCTTAAAGCTCAAAAAGAAAAGCCTAAAGCTTCATATAAAAAGTTACTACAAAACAAGGTCATGCGCGGGCTGATCATCTTCAGGTTTGTTTCTGCTTTGGGCCGGGGTTCCATTATGTCGTTCCTGGCTATTTATGCTTTTTCTTTTGGAATTTCAGCGCTTAAAGTGGGAATTATCCTTACTGTCAACATTCTGTTTTTGTCTTTTTTGCAGGTTCCGTTCGGAAAAATGGCTGACAAATTTTCCAAACTCAAAATTATCCTTTTCGGCGGTTTTATTACCGTATTAAGTTTGATTTTAATGCCCCTTACGGGGAATTTTTACCTGCTGCTGCTCTTGAATATTCTTTGGGGAACAGGCCGGGCCATGGGAATTCCCGCTACAACGGCCATCAATACCGTCATTGGGCGAAAATACGGAATGGGTTCGGCAATGGCATTATTTATGACGGCCATGTCAGCCGGAATGGTGGTAGCACCGCTGATTTCCGGATTGTTAATGCAGACGATAGGAATTAAATTCGTGTTTCTTTTTGCCGGTTTTGCTACGCTTTCAGGTGTGGTGATCTTCTATTTCCTGGTCAGGAATTCCGATTTAAACAGTGGCGGAGAGCCAGCCTCAGTCCGAGAAATTACGCCACAAATAATTGATTAGAATATAGTTGAAATAAAGACCACATTTAAAATGATGACCGATTTATGATTTGACGTAGAAAATATTTTTATCAACTTCTGAAAAATCCCGGATAACCTGATAATTCCAATCTTTGAAATCTTTATTTGCCGAATCCACAATAATAATTCGCTTCGCTTTAACATTTTCCGCGGCTTTTATTCCGGGAACAGAATCTTCAAAAATCAGAACTTCATCATTGTTTATTCCCAGCATATCCATGGCTTTTAAAAAGATCTCAGGATTGGGCTTGCTCTTAATGGCTCCGTTACTGTATATGACCTTTGATTTTTCAAAGTATGCCCCTAAGTCCAGATATTTGAAATAAAATTCAACATTGTGAAGGTCGGAGCCGGTAGCGATGGTAAAAGGAATTTTGTGTTTAATCAGAAATTTAAAAAAGTCAATGCTTCCGGTTGCCAGTTCCGGTTTTTGCTTCAAACACAATTCCTGATAAATATCTTCCTTTTCGATACTTAACTTTTTTATTTCATCCAGAGACAATTTTTCAGGATAGATGCGGTTCAGAATATATGCATTGTTTCTGCCGACGATGATATCATCCTTTTCTTCTTCATTTATAACCAACCCGTACTTATTCAGAAAGATATCCCAGGCCTGATAATGCAATTCCGTATCCCAGAACAACGTTCCGTTAAAGTCGAATATGACGCCTTTAATTCTCATTTTTATGAATGCTTATTCTTTGAAAAGGTAAAATTGCTGTCAATTTATGCGGCTATTCTACCACAATGTTGACAATGCGTTTAGGAACTACGATTACTTTCCTGATCGTTTTTCCTTCGAGCCAGCGAGTCGCTTCTTCTGCAGAAAGAGCAGCTTTTTCAATCTCTTCTTTGGACATATTCACGGGCAGTTCCAGTTTGAATCTTAATTTTCCGTTGAACGACACCGGATAAGTAAACGTATCTTCCTGAAGATATTTTTGATCATATTCGGGAAAATCAACATTCACCAGGCTTCCTTTGTGGCCAAGAGATTCCCATAATTCTTCAGCCAGATGCGGGGCATACGGTTCAATCAATATGGCCAGCGGTTCTATAACTTCTCTTTTGTGACAATTCAGACTATTGAGTTCGTTTACACAAATCATAAAGGCACTGACACCAGTATTAAAGGAAAACCTTTCAATGTCTTCCTGTATCTTTTTGATGGTTTTGTGAAAAACTTTCATCTCTGCTTCACCGGCCTGTTCATCTGTAACGACAAGCTGATCTTCCTCATCAAAATAAAGTCGCCAAAGCTTACGCAGAAAACGGTAAACCCCTTCAATTCCATTGATATCCCAGGGTTTGTCCTGATCGATCGGGCCGAGGAACATTTCATACAAACGCAGCGTATCAGCCCCGTATTTTTCAATCAGATCATCGGGATTCTGAACGTTGTGTTTCGATTTGGACATTTTCTCAATCTCGTAACCACAGATGTATTTCCCGTCTTCCAAAATAAACTCGGAATCGTTAAACTCAGGGCGCCATTTCTTAAAGGCTTCTATATCCAATACATCATTGTTTACCAAATCAATGTCCACATGCAAGGCCTGTGTGTTATGTTCTTTTCTCAGGTTGTAGGAAACAAACTTGTTGGTTCCTGCAATCCGGTAAACAAAGCTGGAACGTCCCTGAATTTTCCCCTGGTTGATGAGTTTCTGAAAGGGTTCCGGTTCGCAGGCCAGACTATTATCATAAAGAAATTTATTCCAAAACCGTGAATAGATCAGATGCCCGGCAGCGTGTTCGTCGCCTCCAATATACAAATCAACATTACGCCAGTACTGGTTGGTTTCTTTTGAAAAATATTCGTTTTCGTTATGCGGATCCATGTAACGCAGATAATATCCGCTGGAACCGGCAAAACCGGGCATAGTATTGGTTTCTAGTGGGTAACCTTCTTTTGTTTTCCAGTTCTTGGCACGAGCCACAGGCGGTTCGCCCGTTTCCGTGGGCAGGTATTTATCCACTTCAGGCAACCTCAGCGGAAGCTCTTCTTCCGGCAAAGGATAAGGCATTCCGTCTTTGTAATACATCGGAAAAGGTTCTCCCCAGTAACGCTGACGGCTGAAAATGGCATCGCGCAGGCGGAAGTTGATCTTTCCTTTACCGATACCTACTTCTTCGAGTTTTTCGATGGCGGCATGGATGGCTTCTTTCACTTGCATTCCATTTAAGAATTCCGAATTGATCATCACTCCTTCTTTGGCATCGTAAGAATCTTCCCAGGAAGCTGTATTAGCAGGTTCAGCACCTTCCTGACTAACCACCTGTATGATGGACAAATCAAAATGGCGTGCAAAAGCAAAGTCGCGGCTGTCGTGGCCCGGAACGGCCATAATGGCGCCGGTTCCATATCCTGCCAACACGTAATCGGCAATCCAGACCGGAATTTTATTTCCCGTAAGGGGATTCACGGCATAAGCGCCTGTGAATTCACCGGTAACTTTTTTTACTTCGGTCATGCGCTCCCGCTCCGAGCGGTTTTTGGCCCACTGAACATAGGCATCCACTTTTTCTTTGTGCTCCGGTGTTGTGATTTTGCCGACCCATTCGTGTTCGGGAGCCAGCACCATAAAAGTGGCGCCGAACAAAGTATCGGGACGAGTTGTAAAAACTTCAACGCCTGCTGAAAGTTCTTTATCATCAGAGTATCCGTCGAGTTTGAACCAGACAGAAGCACCTTCGCTGCGGCCAATCCAATTGCGCTGCATTTCTTTCAATGAATCGGGCCAGTCCACGGTTTCAAGTCCGTCGAGCAAACGCTGGGCATAAGCGGTGATGCGCAGTGACCATTGTTTCATCAGCTTGCGTTCCACTGGATAACCGCCGCGTTCTGACAACCCTTCTTTCACTTCATCGTTAGCCAACACCGTTCCCAACGCAGGACACCAGTTGACCAGCGTTTCCGAAAGATACGCCAGGCGATAATGCATCAGGGTTTCCTGTTGCTGAACTTCTGTCATTTGTTTCCACTGGCCAGTGCCAAAAACGGGTGTTTCATCACAAGCGGCATGGATTCTGGAATTTCCGGAAGTTTCAAATTGTTTCAGCAAATTTGAGATGGGTTCTGCTTTATCGGTATCAAGATTGTACCACGAATTAAAAAGCCGGATGAAAGTCCATTGTGTCCATTTGTAATAAGCAGGGTCGGAAGTGCGCACTTCGCGGTCCCAGTCAAAGGAAAAGCCAATCTGGTCGAGTTGTTTGCGGTATCGCTTAATATTTTTTGCCGTGGTAATTTCAGGGTGGGTTCCGGTTTGAATGGCATACTGTTCTGCCGGCAATCCGTAAGCATCGTATCCCATGGGATGCAACACGTTGAAACCCCGGTGCCGTTTGTAACGGGCATAAATATCGGAAGCAATATATCCCAGCGGGTGGCCCACATGCAGGCCGGCTCCTGAAGGATAAGGGAACATATCGAGGACGTAAAATTTCGGTTTGTCAGAATGATTTTCAGCTTTAAAACTTTTGTGTTCGCTCCAGTATTTCTGCCACTTTTTTTCTATTTCGCGATGATTGTATGCCATACTCTTCTCCGTGTATTTTCTTTATTCTCTGATTTTCAAAAGAAAATTAGTGTTTTTAATGAACTACCTCATAGCAAGCAATAGATGTATCAAAAAAGAAATTCCTTTTTCTAACAATGCAAGCATTGGAGTATTAACCTCATTTATCCCGATACACTTCGCTATCGGGATTCGTTCAACTTACAGATTTCAATTCACTTCGTTCTTGGAATCTGAGTTTCACAAAAAATTTCAAGCTGCGAAATTAGTAAAAGAAAATGGAAGTTTGGATGGGAGGATTTTGGATGTGGGATGTTGGCGTTGATGCTTTGTGTGAAGTCATTCGACCCTTCCGTGAAGGCATTTGTCCTTTGGGAAAGAATTTGTCTTTTCGAACCAAGCGCAGCGCGGGTGAGAAATCTCCTAAGAAGACAGCCCTGTCCTCAGGAGATTTCTCAGTCGTGCCTCCTTCGAAAAGACAACATGGCGCTTTGGATAGAGATGAAGAAAAGCCCGTCTTAGCTTTGAAAATGAACATTGCAAATATTCAGGATAAATGCGTCCTCGTTGCACTTGTCTGCTGTGGCTGAAACAAGGACGAGAGGGGGGCTGGAAATGAACCCATCGTCTGCCTAAAGGTGGCGGATTTAAGAAAAAGACTTTTTTATAAACCAGCTCGACTCCATTACTGACAGGCAACGGGATTATCTCTGTCTGAACAAATTCAAATAATTTTCAAAAACATATAATCGTCCTCTTTGGCTCCCGGTGATTTCCTTCAATATTTCTGCCCTTTCCAATAATTCAATAATCCTGTACGACGATGGCATAGAGATTCCCGCTGTTTTACTAACTGTTTCTGCGTTAATTATGGGCCTTTGATATAAATAATTCATGACTTTTTGAGCATTGCTCATCCTACTTCCAAATTGTTGTATTTTTTCATCATTTTGTCTCTGTAATTGCATGATGCCATCAAAAGTCGTTATTCCTTTTTTTGCCGTTTCAATAATTCCTACCAGGAAAAACTTAAACCATTGAGTAATGTTGTTTTTTTCTCTGACTATCATCAGGTTGTCATAATATAGCTTTCTGTGCTTTTCCATAAAATCAGAAAGATACAGAATGGGTTTCTTTAAAATATTTTTATCGATAAGATAAAGCGGAATTATCAAGCGGCCCACCCTGCCATTACCATCAAGAAACGGGTGAATTGTTTCAAATTGATAATGAACCAATGCTATTTTCAACAATTCAGGAAAAAAGAGATCTTCATTATGAATAAATTTTTCAATGTCGCTCATTAACTCAGAAATCATTGTGTGCACAGGGGGAATAAAAAGAGCATCGTTGATGGTTGCACCTCCAATCCAATTCTGGCTTTTCCGAAATTGCCCCGGTTGTTTTTTCTGCCCTCTTACACCTTGCAAAAGTATTTTATGCGTTTCCCGGACCAGCCTTGATGATAGTGGTAATTTTTCTAACGCCTGGATAGCCGATTCCATAGCTTTTATGTAATTCTGGACTTCTTCCCAATCATCACGTTTGTCGAGAGGAATGTCTTCCCTTTCAAGCAGTGCGTCATCCATATTTGTTTGTGTACCTTCAATTTTACTACTTTGAGTGGCTTCTTTTAAAACATGCATGCTAATAAACAAATCAATATTTGGAATGTAGTTGGAATACATGTCGAGCCTTCCTAATTCCCGGTCTGCCTGACTCAGTAACTGCAAAACTTCCATACTTTCCACCTTCCATTGTCTGTTAATCAATGTAGGTTGAAAGCTTTTATAGTATCCATGGCTGATATATTGCCCGGAAGTGAATTGTTTCATCTTTCTCAGTTTTTTTTTAAACAAAAGTAACTCTTATTTAAGAAAATTGCAATTTTCTTAAATAGTGGGTCCGCTTATTTAAGTTTTTTGAGTTTTTTGATAATAACGAGATGTCCTATTTACATTTTAGACGTTTTTATTTAAACCAGGCTTATTTCCTTCCCACATAAACAAACCCATTGGAAACATGTCCGTTCATTGTTTTAAACTGAATGGTTTTGTACGTTTCTGTGATGAAATCCTTTGTGAGCTGAGGGATTCGGTTTTCCTCATGATGTCTTAATACGGCACCTTCCGGCAACTCAAAAACTCCGTAGGTGCCATATTCTTCAACATACTGATTGTACCTTTTAATGTTCCTTTCATCGGAATTCACCAGAAAATCGTTAATGTAAATAACGCCACCCGGTTTCAAGACTCTATTTATTTCATGGATCAATTCTTCCTGCTTCTCATCATCCGTGATACAGGTCAAAACTGCAAAGAGGATGACCATATCCACCGAATTGGAATTGCAATCAATCTTGTCATTTTTTGATGTTCTTAAATCCAGACACGGAAATTCCGACTTCCCTCGTTCAATCATATCCGATGCAAAATCAAAACCCAGCAGGTTATTGAATCCCTGTATATACAATTCATTCAATGTTCTCCCATATCCGCAGCCGTAATCGACGATGAAAGAATCCTTTTTTATGGAATCCGGTATCAGGTTAAAATCAAGAGTAGTTGTAAATTTCTTTGTCGGGGATACTTTGTTCCAGTAGTCTTTTTGATCGGAATCATTCATTTCACTCATTCATCAACTTTTTTTCTCGACTTATTCTTTATTCAGATAATTTAAACGAGTTTCGTACATCAGGAAGTATCCTCTTTTACTTGAATCAGGCAAAAAAGAATGGTTTACCAAAGTACTGACAAACGGTTGTTTTTCTAGGAAGGGAGCTAGTAACTTAACAATTCTGTTTTCAGAAATGCCTATCCTTTTTGCAAACTCAACAAAATCTGATTTGCCGGGATGCCCGGTAGCCCTGAATTTTTCACTTTTATAATCATCAGCAAAAAGTCCTTTTTCCAAAGCAAAATCCGTATCATCTACATGTAAACGGGTATTTACCAAATCATAGGCCGGGCTCAATAAATAATCTCCGCTCGTTGATTCTAACAGAGAAAAATTTTTCAAATGTGCATCCCCATTTGAGAATAAAAAAATGAACACAATGAGTGAAAAGAATTTTTCTATCTCCACTCTCCAGGCGGGGACAAACTTCTGCAATAAAAGGCCCTGTTCCTCATAACTGTAATCATATTTAAAGTCAGGCCCTGCATTGTCTTTCGTTTTTCCAGCCAAAGAAGCAAAATCTTCTTTACCCCATTTCATTCCATCTTCTTTTGCATCAAATCTTTTAGTGATATATGCTGGCGTTCCATCCTTAAAAAAGATTATTGCATTCTCTGCCGTATTTATTCCATAAACCTGTCTGGCTATTTGCATTGTCACATGTTCATTGGCAGGTACCTGATTCACTTTTTTCAAATCTACTGGTATCGGTTTAAGAATATAAGTTCCCTGTTCTCCTTGTTTTGTCAAACGAAGCACGTTTTTCTCTAATAAAAGACTTAGCTTTTCCTGTACGCCTGATATAGAGATCCGTTTCCTGTTTTCTAAGAATTGTTCAGCAACTTCTTCGCTCTGTTGTGGGGGTGCATATGGCAAAATATAGCGCACCTTCCTCCCATGAAACATTTTACGCAAACAAGCCGGGCTGTATGTTGTAAATCCTTCAGACAAAGTACCCGGACACACGTCAATTGATAATGGAAAATTATCAATTGACGATTGCGAGCTATTTATTTTTTTTTCACTCATTTTATTAAATGCTTATTATCCTTTATCAACAGGTTTAACTGTTATAGCACCAATGGTATCATTTTGAGCTGTCGCCATAAGCAATCCGAAACTATCTTCTTCGTCAATTTTTAATTGTTTGCTCTGTAGTTTTTTATTCACTCCCTCACTCAACATATTGAAAAAAAACGGAAACAAATATTCGCTATGATATTCATGATGCGTTTTGGGCAAGGTCAAACTAATAGCCGGTTGAGTATTATCATTAAAATAATCATCGTCATAACGATAGACATAATTTCTGCGGCTCTCTTCAATAAGAATTCCTGCCCTTTTATTATTGCAATATATTTCTGCTTTTCTCATTTATCTATCTTTTCTTTACTTCCAGTTTTAATTCCATTCCCAAGATTTCTGCCAATTTATTTAAAACATCCAGAGTAGGGTTTCCCTGGCCCCGTTCAATTTTATACAATGTATTGGTACTTACTTGTGCGAGTTCTGCCAAGTGAGGTTGAGTTATTCCCAGCTCCTTTCGGCGATCTTTAATTGTTTGTCCTATCTCTTTTGCTAACATTATATTGTGATTTTGGTATAAAATTAACTTCTTTTTTCCAATTATCAAATAAAAATCACAATATACTATGATTTTTTAATAATCAGGAGTAATTTTAGAACAAAAAATCACAAAAAACACACGTTGATGTGATTTCATAGATAGTGTGACTTTTTTTCCAATAAAAAAGCCCGGAAATCATCCCGGGCTTCAGATATTTTATTGAGAATTTACTCCGTTTTTTAATTCTCCCGCCAGTCGAAATTGGCAGCAGGTTTGTTTCCCATAATGTCGTCGATCCGTTTCAAAACATCCGGCGTCAGCCTGGGGACAACTGTCAGTGCTTTCATGTTTTCATCGATCTGTTCCGGTTTGGAAGCGCCGGTAATCACCGTACTTACATTGGAGTTAGCCAGACACCAGGCAAGGGCAAGCTGCGGCAAGGTAGCATCCATGTTGTCGGCTATGTCACGCAACAAAAGCATCTGTTTGATTTTGGCTTCCATACCTTCTCTTTCCAGACGATTCTTAAGCCAGCCCATTTCTTTCAGGTCCAGGCGGCTGCCTTTTGGAATTCCGTTGATGTATTTGCCGCTTAACAATCCGCTGGCTAACGGGCTCCAGATGGTAGTTCCCAGGCCAAATTCCTAATAACCTGAGCTCGGTATAAGCTTTGCTCACAGTTTCAGATAATTAGCCCATATACTTCCTCAAATTTGTGAAGTACTATCGGGATAGTTCGAATAAATTTGAGGAAGTATATGGGCTAATTATCGAAATTTACAAATAAAAAAGCCAATAGCACACCATCTTTGCACTAAAAACCTCTTGTAATAGCCCGCTATAACTTCGTGATTTTTAGCAACAAATCTGGCCCACTATTGGCTTTCTGTGAGATAAATCTTATATCGAACTCAGGTTAATAAAGTTTTGCAAAATCATGCTCCACTTTATTTCTGTGAAACAGATTGTATTGTGGTTGTTCCATTAATGGCGGGATCAGATGATTGCGCGCTGCCACATGGTGTGCTTCACGAATTTGTTCGGCGCTCCATTCGCTGGTTCCCCAGTAAAATGCTTTTCCCTGATGGATCACCTGGTTCATAGCCCATACCGTTTCTTCGATGGGAGTGTACATATCGGGGCGATGGCAGAAAAAATGAACTACCCCCGCCGCAGAGCAGCGGGGTATCAAAAGGAGATTATTAATCGCCCCAAGGGGTGGGGAATTAATCCCTTGTCCGCCTCAGGCGGATTAAATCAACATATTCCAACTGAAGCCTTTTCAGGGCAGCGTTGGTTCCTTCGATGACATGTTTAAAAGACAATCCCCGGTCGTTGACTCCCGGGCCGCCCCAGAATATTTTTGTAGACACTACGAAGTCGGAGCGTTTCCAACCTGCGCGCTTAAAAACTTTTCCCATGATGATCTCGGCATTCCCTTCTGCGTAAGCTTCTGCATTGTCAAAGAAATTAACACCGTGGTCGTATGCTTTGGTCATTAACTGATAGGCCATCTTCGTCGGCCTGGGTGTGAAAAGTAACCCATGCACCATAAGACAAAGCCGATAATTTAAATCCTGATTTTCCTAAAAATCTATAGTCCATGATTTGGATCTTTTGTTGTGAAAAATTAGCTTCAAAGATAAGGGATTCTTATACTTAACAAGTAGGCATGTTTCACAATGTTGATTTTCGCAGGTTCTTCAAAAACAGGAAAGTACTCAACGGCTAAAGCGTCATTAATGAAGAAATAATATTATCTTTTAGACCAATTATTGCAGAAATACAACTGTATTTTTCCAAACGTGTTTTTTATATCTTCCTGAAAAACAGGGTATAAAATAAACAGGTGTTTCTCCTATTGAAGTTAAAACAAGAAATACCGGCATCAACGCCTTCGTTTCCCTACTTTTGTCCTACGATGGAAAACATAAAGCACTACACCATTCCTGTTTTTGTTCCCGGGCTGGCCTGCCCGTTCCAGTGTGCTTTTTGTAACCAGTCGAAAATTTCAGGGCATCAAAACATTCCCACGGAAAAAGAAATAACGGATTCTATTGGTGCTTATCTCCGCTCTTTTAAAGAAACAAACAGACATGTGGAAGTGGGCTTCTTCGGCGGAACTTTTACCGGTATTCCGCTGGTGGAACAGGAAAAATACCTTAGCCTGGTGCAACCTTATCTTGATGCGGGGACAGTCCATGGCATCAGGCTTTCCACCAGGCCTGATTTTATCAACAGCGCCGTGCTTTCTTTGTTGAAGAAATATCGAATAACTACCATTGAGCTGGGAGCGCAGTCGCTTGATGAGGATGTTTTGAAAGTTTCATTTCGCGGGCATACAGCCATGCAGGTGGAGCAGGCTTCTGAAATGATCCGGGATGCCAGTTTTGATCTTGGATTACAAATGATGATCGGGCTTCCGGGTGACAATCTTGAAAAATCGTTGGCAACAGCCAGGAAGATCATCGAGCTGGGCGCTTCCAATACCCGCATTTATCCCGCATTGGTCATTCGCGACACGGCCATGCACCAATGGTTCCGGCAAGGAAAATACAAACCATTAGCGTTGGAAGAAGCCGTGGAATGGTCCGGACAACTGTTGTTGCTGTTTGAGAACGCCAAGGTTAATGTTATTCGAATGGGATTGCATCCATCAGAAGGCTTGCTGGATCATACCGAACTGGTAGCAGGGCCTTTTCATCCATCGTTTCGCGAACTCGTCCTGACGCAAATTTGGAAGGATCTGTTTATCCCTGTTCTGAGAGAAGACAAAGGTGAAAATGTTGAAATCGAAGTTCCTTCGGCTGAAATAAATGCAGCGATCGGCTATGAAGCCGAAAACAGAAAAATGCTGTTAAAACATTTCCGCAAGGTGAAATTTGTTTCTAATGATCTTCTCAAAAAGAGAACATTCAACGTAAATGCTCTTCCTGATCAGAGATGACTACTCCTAAAAATCAACCTTCTACCAATGACAATTATTTACTGAGTTGCTGTATTTTAATGGATAACTATTATAAAAACGTTCATTGCGAGGATCTCATCAAAAAAGCATTCACATTTTCGGCAGCTACCCTTCCTGCCTGAATGGCATGAACTACCAGGCTGGCGCCCCGTTCCATATCTCCGGCAGCAAAAATCTTCTCAACGGAAGTTTGCTTTTGACCGTTCACCTTTACGTTGCCACGATTGTCATAATCGACTCCCAGCGTGTCCAGCAATCCCTGGTGAACAGGCTGTGTAAATCCCATGGAGAGTAAAACCAGATCGGCCTGAAGGAGCTGTGGGGTTCCAGCTTCTTTCATAACCCATTGCCCGCTTTCGTTTTTTGACCACGCAACTTCTACGACTTCAGCCTGTTTTACTTGTTCGTATTCTCCAATCAGTTTTTTAGTCAACAAGCTCCATTTACGCTCGCAACCTTCAAGGTGAGAACTGGAAGTCCGCAACACATTTGGCCAGTAAGGCCAGGGATTATCTAAAGTTCTTTTTTCTGGTGGTTTGGGAAGAATTTCAATTTGTGTAACGCTGGCAGCCTTTTGGCGAATGGAAGTCCCGACACAATCGGAACCGGTGTCACCGCCACCAATGACCAGAACGTGTTTGCCTTTGGCGTAAATTTTTTCGCTTTCCGGGATAATTTCCCCAGCCACCCTGCGGTTGCTTTGAGCCAGGAAATCAAGTGCAAAATGGACGCCATCCAATGCACGACCTTCAACCGGAAGGTCACGTGGTGTTTCTGAACCTATCGCCAGAACCACTGCGTCAAAATCTTTCAGTAATTCTTCTCTTGTAACATCTTGTCCGACCCGGACATTAGTCCTGAGCAGAAGCCCTTCTTCTTCAAAGATCGCTAGGCGCCTGTCGATCACTGTTTTATTTAGTTTGAAATCAGGAATGCCGTAACGCAATAGCCCACCGATGGCATCATTTTTTTCAAAGACAGTTACTTCGTGACCGAAATGATTTAACAAATCGGCAGCAGCCAAACCTGCTGGCCCCGAACCGACAACCGCCACTTTTTTTCCACTTCTGAATCTCGGCGGATTTGCTTTGATCCATCCTTGAGTAAAAGCATTTTCAACCGTGGCGGCTTCATTTTCACGAATGGTTACCGGTTCGTCATTAATTGAAAGCACACACGATTTTTCGCAGGGAGCCGGACAAATCCTTCCTGTAATTTCAGGAAAATTATTAGTGGAATGAAGAATTTCGTAAGCCGCTTCTTTGTCTCCATGGTAATAAGCATCCTGCCATTCTGGAATTTTGCTTCCCACAGGACATGCCGAGTGGCAAAAAGGCACGCCACAATCCATACAGCGGGAAGCCTGAAGCTTGCGATCTGCTTCATCCAGGGTTTGTTCCACTTCACCAAAATCATAGATCCGTTCGTTCCGCGGGCGGTAAGAAGCCTCTTTTCTCGGAACTGTCATAAATCCTTTCGGGTCGCCCATTTTATATCTTTTAATTCATTAAAATTATTCTGTCATTATTCCTGAATTACCTGAGCATCTTCGGTAAGTTTCAGTTTATTCTCAATCTCCAATAATTCTCTTTCGCGAAGCACTTTCCGGTACTCGAATGGAATTACCTTCACGAATTTCGAAAGGTATTCTTCCCATTGGGTCAGGATTTTTGCAGCCAGCGCACTTTGGGTATCAGTTAAATGCCTACTGATCAATTCCTGAAGTTCAGTAATGTCTGCTTTGTCTTCCACTTTCAGCAACTCGACCAGCCCTTTGTTGCAATAGAAATCAAAATCGCCATCTTCATCCAGCACATAAGCAATTCCGCCGCTCATTCCGGCTGCAAAATTTCTTCCGGTTTTTCCTAAAACCACGACCCTGCCTCCGGTCATATATTCACAGCAATGGTCCCCGGCACCTTCAACAACTGCTTCCATGCCCGAATTTCTTACGCAAAACCGCTCTCCTGCAACGCCGTGAATGTATGCTTCGCCACCGGTAGCTCCATAAAAGGTGGAGTTCCCAATGATGATATTTTCCTCAGGGGTAAACGTAGAACCATTTGGAGGAACCACAATGATCTTTCCACCTGACAATCCTTTTCCGATATAGTCGTTGGCATCACCTTCCAGACGGAAGGTGACCCCTTTTACCAGAAAAGCGCCAAAGCTTTGTCCGGCAGTTCCTAAAAATGTCGCATGAATGGTGTCTTTTGGAAGTCCTTTTTCACCATATTTTTGGGATATTTCTCCCGACAACATCGCTCCGATAGCACGATCCGTATTGGAAATCTTGTGATGCAACCAGACTTTTTCTTTTCCTTTAATGGCTTTCGCCGAATCTTTGATCAAAGTATGATCCATGTGATCTGTCAAAACCTTTGAAGGAGAACCGGGATTGTATCGGATGTTAAAGTTATCTGCTTCGGCGGGACGATGCAACACTGCGGAGAAATCAACATGCTGCATTTTCCACCCAAACACTTCCTTATTCTCTTCCAGCAAATCGGCACGTCCGATAATGTCATCGAATTTGGTAAATCCCATTTCAGCCAGCAATTCACGGACTTCTCCGGCTAAAAACCGGAAAAAGTTGATCACCAGCTCAGGATTTCCTGCAAAACGTTTTCTTAGGTTCTCATCCTGCGTGGCAATACCTGTGGGACAAGTATTTAAATGACATTTTCGCATCATGACACATCCAAGCGTGATAAGTGCAGAAGTGGCAAATCCGAACTCTTCGCCCCCCAGACAAGCCATGGTGACGATGTCGTAGCCATTTTTCAGTTGTCCGTCAACTTGTATTTTTAGGCGTCCGCGAAGGTTGTTTTTAACCAGGGTCTGTTGTGCTTCCGCAATTCCCACTTCAACAGGTAGTCCGGCATGTTTGATGGAACTGATGGGGCTTGCCCCGGTTCCGCCTTCGCCACCGGAAATAATGATCAAATCAGCGAAAGCTTTGGCCACTCCGGCTGCCACAGTTCCGACGCCTTCCTCCGAAACAAGTTTCACCGAAATCTTCGCCTTCGGATTGGTAACTTTTAAATCGTAGATCAATTCGGCCAAATCCTCGATAGAATAAATATCATGGTGCGGCGGCGGCGAAATCAAGGTAATTCCAGGCGTAGAATTCCTAGTCTTTGCAATGACTTCGTTCACTTTATAACCCGGTAGCTGACCACCTTCGCCCGGTTTTGCGCCTTGGGCAATTTTGATCTGGATTTCGTGGGCATGCGTAAGATAATTGTTCGTAACGCCGAAACGCCCGGATGCAACTTGCTTGATGGCACTTTGTTTCAGTGTGTCAAACCGATTGTGGTCTTCCCCACCTTCACCGGTGTTGCTACGTCCGCCAACTGTATTCATGGCCACAGCCAACGATTCGTGCGCTTCTTTGCTGATGGAACCGTAAGACATGGCTCCGGTTACAAAGCGTTTCATGATCTCTTCCACAGGTTCAACATCTTCAATGGAAATTGGATTTCGTTTTACTTTAAAACAACCTCTTATAAAAGACGGCTTCCGGTTGTATTCGTTCACCGCACGACTATATTCTTTATATTTTTCGTAGCTGTTGGTGCGTGTAGCCCATTGCAACAAACCGATGGAATCTGGATTCCAGGCATGATCTTCACGGTTTTTCCGCCAGGCATATAATCCGGTATTTTCAAACCGGAAGTTCTCCTTTGTAGCTTCTTCTCGAAATGCATCCTGATGGAATTGGCTGTATTCCTGGTAAATCTCTTCCATTCCGATTCCACTGATGGGCGAAGATGTTCCTTTGAAATACTTGTCCACCAGTTCACGACTTAATCCCAAGGCTCCAAAAATCTGTGATCCATGGTAACTTCTGACCGTAGAAATTCCCATTTTTGAGAATATCTTCAACAATCCTTTGTTTATCGACTTGATATAGTTCTGACGAGCCTGATTGTATTCCATGTCTAACTTGCCTTCTTTCACAAGATGATCGATGGCAGCAAAAGCCAGATAAGGATTGATAACGCTGGCACCATAGCCCAAAAGCAATGCATAATGATTTACCTCGCGGGCTTCACCGGTTTCCACTACAATTCCCACCTGCATTCTTTTCTTTTTCTGAATCAAATGGTGGTGCACAGCCGAAACAGCCAGCAGTGACGGGAATGGCGCATGTTCTTTATCAATGGCCCGGTCAGACAAAATGATGAAGTTCTTTTTTTGATCCACGGCTTTTTCCGACCTTTCCAACATCTTTGAAAAAGCTTTATTAAAACCTTCCAGGCCCTCTTTTACAGGAAAAACAATCGGGATGATCTCATGAGCAAACATTTCGTCCTTTATATCCTTGATTTTTCCAAGGTCTGTATTGGTCAGTAAGGGATCGGGGAATTTGATTAGTTTACAGTGGTCGGGGCTTTCTTTCAGGATGTTGGAATTCAGGGAACCGATGTAATTGGTCAGCGACATGACCAGGCCCTCGCGAATGGGGTCGATGGGGGGATTTGTAACTTGGGCAAACGTCTGTTTAAAATAATTGAACAGACGCTGGGGTTGTCGTGAAAAAACAGCCGCAGGCGTATCATTTCCCATCGAATTAATTGGCTCCACGCCACTATTTGCCATGGATTGTATCAGAAACTCCATGTCTTCTTTTGAATAGGAAAAGACTTTCGCATAAGTGATGAAATCATCCATCGCCGAAGGAACACGGTTCTTCACTTTGATGTCTTCCATCATCAATCGGTTTTCCTTAAGCCACATCCCGTAAGGGTTACGATGACTCAGTTGATCTTTTACTTCCTTATCGGGAATAATAATTCCCAACCGCGTATCTACAAGCAATATTTTTCCGGGACGAAGACGCCCTTTTTCGATGATCTCTTCCGGCGAAAAATCCTGTACCCCGGTTTCCGATGCCATCACAATCAAATCATTATTGGTGATGACATAACGCGATGGCCTTAAACCGTTCCGGTCCAAGGTTCCGCCAATATAACGGCCATCCGAAAAAACCATGGAAGCCGGGCCATCCCAGGGTTCCATAATAGTTGAATGATATTCGTAAAAAGCTTTCAGGCTTTCCGGAATAGGGTTCTTCTGATTGAATGACTCAGGGATCATCATACAAAGGCTGTGATGCAACGAGCGACCAGTGCGGTGAAGAAATTCCAGCACATTATCAAACGAAGCCGAATCCGATTTTCCTTCCTCTAAAACGGGAAGAATCTTGGGGAGGTCGTCACTGAAAACTTCCGATTTCAACAAACCTTCCCGGGCCTGTGTCCATAAACGGTTTCCCTTGATGGTATTGATCTCGCCATTGTGAGCGACAAGACGAAACGGCTGCGCCAGATCCCAGGTGGGAAATGTGTTGGTACTGAAACGGGAATGAATCAAAATCAGCGCTGATTTAAACTTTGGATTCTTAAGATCCTGAAAATAATCCCTTAGCTGGTCGGGGGTGAGCATTCCCTTATAAATCATGGTTTTCGCCGAAAGGCTCGGATGATAATAAACTTCTTTCTGAGAAAGGTTTGAAGTTTGTACGGCCTTTTCCGCCAGCTTTCTAACGATATACAATTTCTGTTCAAGGATCTCTTCCTCCAGATTTCCTTTGATGAAAACCTGTTTTATCCGTGGCTCTGTGGTTCGTGCTATCTCGCCGGGAATGTTACCGTCGGTGGGCACATCGCGAAAAGCAATCAGTTGAAGGCCTTCTTCTTTGATAATGTTAGATAAGATTTCCACACAAGCCTGAGCTTCTTCTTCAATCTGCGGTAAAAAAATCAATCCTGTGCCGTAACTTCCTTTTTCAGGAACGCGCACCTTTAGCACTTCCTTAATAAACTCATGAGGAATTTGCACCATGACTCCGGCACCGTCGCCACTGGCATTATCTGATCCTTTGGCGCCCCTGTGATCCAGGTTCCTCAATACTTCCAGTCCTCTTTCTACAATATCATGCGATGCCCGCCCTTTGATGTGGGCCACAAAACCTATCCCGCAACTGTCGTGCTCGTTGGCGGGATTGTACATGCCGTCTTGTTTTGGAAATCTAAACGCCATTTCCTTCAATCTTTAACCGTTGATAAAAAATTATTTCTTGTGAAATGTCTCTTCGGGAACAGGGCAAATCTTTTCCGGTTTATCCCATCTTTTCTTCTCTTCCCAAAACCATTTTTGCTGGTAAAAATGGTTTTTCAACTCCTTTTAGGTTTATGATCCTCTTACTTCCTTTAATCTCTTTTCTTATGCCCGGACGGCACTGAGATTGGTACTATTTCACACTTCCAAAAGTAATTAAATCGGTATAGGGTAGTCAAGCTCCCAAAGGCTCGTACAAAATTCAGGTTGATGATGTAAAATTTTCTTACACAAGCAAGTATCTGTTTATCTGTGTTTTACAAAACAAGCTGTAGAACTCTGCTTTTCCGGTTCAAACCGGGCAACACGAATGGAGCAATGATCATCGCAAACGATTTTCCTGCATCAAATAAACGTGTTGTGAAAAAATTATACCAATCGTTAAAAGATTATAAGCTTTATCGGCGATATCCATGAAAAAGCGAGGTAAATTGTGAATAAATAATACTTTTGGCATCTAATTAAAATTCATCATGTTGGATCAAAAAGAACTCATTCTTCTCAACATTTCCGGAGAAGACAAACCGGGCTTAACGGCCTCGCTGACGGAAATCCTATCGGAGTATAGCGTGAATATCCTCGACATCGGTCAGTCAGTAATTCACAAAGAGCTGGGGCTGGGAATCCTGTTTGAAGTTCCCAAAAAGTTCGGTTCCACAAGCATTTTAAAGGATCTGCTTTTCAAAAGCTATGAATGGAAAAGTCATATCAAATTTACACCTGTTCCACTCGAAGAATATGAAAAATGGGTTGCCGAACAGGGAAAAGAGCGGTACCTCATCACCTTGCTGGCCCACAAATTAACGGCACTGCATCTTTCAAAAGTATCTGGAGTCATTGCCAGCCAAGAGTTGAATATCGATACCATTTCACGTCTTTCAGGCCGGAAATCGTTAAACGGAAACAACAAAGTGACCAATGCCGTGGTGGAATTTTCTGTTCGCGGAACGCCTGTAGATGTCAACGCAATGAAACAGGGATTGATGAATATTGCCTCTGAAACAGGGATTGATATTGCTTTTCAGGAAGACAATATTTACCGGAGGAGCCGGCGCTTGGTGTGCTTCGATATGGATTCCACGCTGATCCAAACAGAAGTGATTGATGAATTAGCACAAAAGGCAGGCGTTGGAGATGAAGTGAAAAAGATCACGGAAAGCTCCATGCGCGGCGAAATAGATTTTAAAGAAAGTTTCAAAAAAAGGGTTGGCCTTTTAAAAGGGCTGGATGAGTCGGTGATGAAAGAAATTGCTGAAAACCTGCCCATTACCGAAGGTGCCGAACGGCTTTTAAGAACACTGAAACAATATGGTTACCGGACGGCCATTCTTTCGGGCGGATTTACCTATTTTGGAAATCATTTGAAGAGTAAGCTGGGGTTTGATTATATTTTTGCCAATGAGTTGGAAATCAAAAATGGAAAGCTGACCGGAAAACATCTTCATGAAATCGTGGATGGAAAACGAAAAGCTGAATTGCTGGAATTGCTGGCTTTTAAGGAAGACATTCACCTGGAACAGGTGATTGCCGTGGGCGATGGTGCCAACGACCTTCCCATGCTGGAAAAAGCCGGGCTGGGAATAGCTTTTCATGCCAAACCCAAAGTAAAAGCGTCGGCACAACATGCCATTTCTACAACGGGACTGGACACAATTTTGTATCTGTTGGGCTTCCGTGACCGGGAAATCAATGCCTAGAAAAGTTCATAAAGTTGGGGGTTCCCAAATAACTTAAGGCACTTAAGTCTCATCTCTTTTTGATTTAAGAACAAGGAACATCGATTGAAGATTTGCTGACACTTCTTCTTAAATCTCAAATCGTTAATCCTTATTCGACATTTTTCCAATTCCTTTCTATTTAATAACAGGAAACGCCGATCTTTTTGGTTTTAAACCGATGAAGTCAAGTTATTTTTTAACTGTTTCTGTAGACAACTTGCGACTCAGGAATAAATGGTTCATGCAAAACGGCAATCCGGTTGCTGACGCCCGGGCCGGGTCATCACGAATTGCCAAAGTTGTGTTGCACGCGAACGAAAACCGCCGGCACTGCTCAATAAATAATAGTGCCACATTCTGTAAAACCTTTCATTGTACTGGTTTCTTAAGACAGGCCAGGCATTTTTAAAGTGCTCATACCATGCCATTAAAGTTTTGTCATAATCCGGGCCGAAATTGTGAAGGTCTTCGATGATGAAAAAACGCTCTGCCGCTTTAGCAATTTGGGCAATCGATGGCAGCATCCCATTGGGGAAAATGTATTTATTGGCCCACCGGTTCACATAAGAAGTTGTTGTATTGTTGCCAATTGTATGAAGCAGCGAAATTCCTTCTTCCGTAAGGCACCGGTTAACAATTTTCATGTAAGTATCATAGTTTTTATAGCCCACATGTTCAAAAAAACCGATGGATAAAATGGCATCAAATTTACCGGTGACATCACGGTAATCCTTAAAAAGCAGTGTAACAGGCAATCCTTTACAAAGCTCGTTACCCAACTCGATTTGTTTCTTTGAAATACTCACACCCAGAACTTCTACTCCATGCTTTTCAGCGGCATATTTTGCAAAACTTCCCCAGCCGCATCCAATATCCAGCACTTTCATACCCGGTTTCAGTTCCAGCTTTTTACAAATCAGCTCCAGTTTGGCTTCCTGGGCTTCATCCAGGTTTTTGGCATTTTGCCAGTGAGCGCAGGAATAGCACATGCGCTTGTCCAGCATGTTGCTGAACAAATCGTTTCCCAGATCGTAATGCTCGCGGCCAACACGTTTTGATTTGATTTTTGTTTGTTGATTGAACAGCCTGGTGGATAAAACATAAAGGGCAGTCATGAAATTCCTTTTGATTTTCTGTTCAAGCCCGGCCAGCAGAATCCTGTTGATAAATTCGTCCAGTACTTCACAATCCCACCAACCGTCCATATAGGATTCACCAAGGCCTAATTCAGTCTCTGAAAGCCATCTTTTATAAGCTCTTTCATCGTGAATTTGAACATCGTAAGGCTGATCTCCATTGAAATGAATTCCTGTGTCAGCGAATAACTCCTGAATAATAGTTTTTGCTTCCATGGTTACGGATTTAGTTCTTTTGCAGGTATTTTCAAAGATAAGAAAATAAGCAGTTCATAAAGTGTCCTAAAGTGAGGAGATGATGGCCATTTGGTTGTCAGACAATTATCATACGTTCGTTCGTATGCTTGGTTAATTAGTGTCAGCAAGAAAACACCCCATTTTTAGGATTTAACCAAAATCCGATGTGGAAATTTTGGATGGTTTTGTCGAAATTTTTCTTTTCTTTCAAAATAATAAACAATTCTTGAAAGAAATTTCATAAATACTTAAAATACAAAGTTATAACGATTTTTTTTGGCATTTTCCTCTCTTCCGACTTTTCATTCGGTATTACCCCGCACTCGTCCTCGTTTGCAACGAGGACACATTTATGAAAAACATCTATAATGTCTTGGAGGGCTATAGTCGTTTCTGCATTACAAATACAGTTGTAAATCCATCCGCGTTTGCAAACGCGGATGAGAGCCAATGAACGCTGATTTTAGATTTGGTCATCGTCCACTCAAAAAAGCTTGCTACCCAAAGGCACATCCTTATCGGGAACACAAAGAGCTACGCGACCTTTTTCATCAGGAAATCCGGTTGTGAGGCATTCAGAAAAGAATGGACCAATTTGCTTTTTCGGAAAGTTCAATACGCCCACTACCAGCTTGCCGGACAATTCATCAACGTTGTATAATTCTGTAATCTGGGCACTGGATTTCTTGATGCCAAACTCCGGGCCAAAATTAACATGCAAAATGTAGGCCGGTTTCCGGGCTTTGGCAAAAACCTCGGCGTGGACAATTCTGCCCACCCGAAGCTCTACTTTTCCAAAATATTTCCATTCGATAGTTTCCATAGGATCTCTCCTCGAATTTATTTTTCAGGCTCTGAAATTTTTCAGGTATTCTGCTCTTCAGAATTTGTCAGTTTCATTTTTTTATTTCCCCATTGGAAGAAAAGGTAACCAATGAAAGCCTCAAAAAAAGGAACTAAATAAAATTCCACATATTTCTCCATTGAATAACCTGATTTATACGCTACATCTTTATTTACCACTGGTGGATTGGCTGGGAATTTTCCATAGACCATGTGATAGAAGCCTATTATTGCTAAAATAAAAAACAAAGAGGCAATTACTTTCAGGATAAGACCGATTGTTTTCGACTGTTTCATAATTTTTGATGTTAAATGAAATCAAGTGCAATTTAGAAAATAATGTTTAAAAGCCCTGAATTGTCTGTAAAACAAGGATTCTCTCAAAATAAAACTCTCGAAAAAAACAAAGAAGGAGCAAATGCTCCTTCTTTGTAAAATAGATTTTTTTTAATTCAATCCGCCTGCATCTTTTCCACTTGGGTAAGCAGGGAGTTCTGCCGGTGGTTGCGGGAGTGGCATGGGATGCTCTTTGAGCTTCTTCATGATGTAGTTGACAGCAGTATCAAGTTGTGGATCTTTTCCTTTCATAACCTGACCTGGAAGGTTATCAACTTTAATATCAGGAGTAACACCGTGGTTTTCAACGGCCCACTGTGAATCCAGCCCATAGATACTATTCTGCGAAACCACCAGGCTTCCACCGTCCAACAGGCTCCAAACGTGGTTATAACCGCGAACACCGCCCCAGGTCCGGGTACCGATCAATGGTCCCAATCCATATTTGCGGAAATAGAACGGGAACATATCACCGTCAGATGCTGAATAATGGTTCAACAAAGTGACTTTATATCCGTTCAACACCTGTTCGGGATAACGCATGGCAGCATGTACACGATTGGTACTCATACCAATTAAAACACGACGTAACCTTTCCAGAACGATCTGATCAATAAATCCGCCGCCGTTGAAGCGGTCGTCCATGATCAAACCTTGCTTGCTGAGTTGCGGATAAAACTGATGAACGAACTGATCCATTCCCAACGCTTCCATATCGGACATATAAATATAGCCGATTTTTCCGTCAGATTTTTTGTTAACATAATCACGGTTATGTTTGATCCAGGCGTTCAAACGCAATGACAATGAATTGTCAATGGGTTTCACAGTAATGGTGTGTTCCCCTTTACCATCAGGAGTATCAGCCAGGGTCAGCGTGGTTTGCTGTCCCACGGTGTTTACAAACAAACTGTAAGGATTGGTCGGAGCTTTAAGCTGATGACCGTTCACGGCAAGAAGATAATTACCGGTTTTTACATTAACACCAGGTTGTACCAATGGAGATTCATATCCCTTATGGGAATTATCGCCAGTATAAATCTTTTTGAAGTAGTAACGTCTGGAAGCCTCGTTCAGACCAAAATCAGCACCCAGTACTCCGGTGGGATTTGCTTTGACATTATAGTTGTCGTCTCCACCCCAAACATAGCAATGAGAGTTGCTGAGCTCACCGATCATTTCACCGATAAGGTAATTCAAATCTTCACGGCAACCGAGAAGCGGCAGAAGTTTGGAGTAATTATCACCAACTTCCTTCCAGTTAACGTCGTTCATTTTTGTGTTATAAAAGAAATCACTGAAAAGCCTCCATGACTGGTGAAACATTTCATCCCATTCTTCATGAGGATAAATCAGCATTTTCATGTCGGTTGTTTTTACAGCTTCGCTGCCTTTACCACCTATCGAAGAAGATGGCATCAGAAAAAATTTGCCTCTTTCCATATAAACCATGGTGCTTCCATTTGCACTCAGGCCGAATGCTCTTACTCCGTTTTTAACAACCGTATGCCCTTTTTTATTTTTCAAATCATAAACCATGATTGAAGACTGTCCGGTTCCATGCAGCGGACCTTCAATCATCATAAGAGGATGCGTTTGATAAAAAACTTTATCTCCGGTAACCTGAATGTTTCCATAATCTCCGGAATGTATGGGCAATGCAACAACACGATTCATCAGCCCGTCAAAGTCAATTTTTACCGGAGCCGAATTACCCGGTTTCCATAGACTGGCACTCGCCGACTTTTTCTTTGCTTCTAAAGTTCCTTCATCGGAAACCGGAGCGAATGGAGATTTCTCATCCTTCTGCAAGGTAACCAGATAAATACCATCCATTTTTTCCGTTGCGATGTTAAACTCAGTTTCACTGAAAGTGGGATTTTCATGACGTGAAGAAACAAAGTATAAATATTTTCCATCGGGGCTAAATACCGGATAATTATCAGAATACATACCTGTACTTACCTTGACAGATTTATGATTTTCAAGACTGTAAATATAGATTTGTGAAAATCCGCTTACATTGATTTTGGAATAAGAAATCCATCTACCATCGGGTGACCAGTGGTAATCCCAAATAGGGCTGGTCTTGTCCTGATCGATACGAATAGGTTTTTTGTCTTTTATATTAACGTACCAAAGCACATGGTTGTTGTCTGAAAAAACCAGCATATCGCTGTTTGGCGACCACAAAGGATTGTAAAAATATCCTGTTTTGAAATGTGTCACGTATGTTTGGCTTTCAGAACCGTCGGAAGGACGGATGGCCAGTTCATTTTTACCATTAGCATCAGTGAGATATGCAATCCATTTCCCGTCAGGAGACCATGCAGGATATTGTTCCTGAGCGTTGGATGTTTGCGTAAGATCGCGTGTTGCACCATGTTTGGCAGGAACGGTAAAGATATCACCACGGGCACCGAAGAGCACACGTTTTCCGTTAGGGGCAATATCAAAACTGCGGATCATCTTGTTGGCATTGACCCAATGAGGCTGGGTCTGGGTTCCATCAGTTGGGATTTCCACATTAATTTTATGAAGTTGTTCTGATGGGAGATCCAATACATAAAGTGAACTGCCATTATGGAAAATAATACCGTTATTTCCTAAACTTGGCCAGTCAACATCATAAGTTTTAAAATGGGTGATCTGGCGGAAAGTTTTACTTGTAAGATCATAAGCCCATATATTCAAACGGTGGTTTGCGCCTCTGTCGGAAGCAAAATAGATAGTGTTTTTGTACCACATCGGATAGGTATCGGTACCTTTCCATTTGGTAACTCGTTGGATTTTACGAGTTCTGAAATCATAAATCCAGATATCCTGTGCAAGGCCGCCTTTGTAACGTTTCCAGGTACGGAAGTTTCTAAAAATACGGTTGTAAGCAATTTTGGAGCCGTCGGGGCTGTAAGACATTACGCCACCTTTGGGTAATGGCAAAGGTTCGGGCAAGCCACCCATTTTGCTGACTTCAAACGGTTGTCCAAACCAGGAGTTCCAGGTTGCCCTTCTTGAGAGAAAGACGATATCTTTTCCATTGGGAGTCCAGGTCATAACCATATTGTCCGGGCCCCAACGTGTGGGAGCCTTTTTAACAACATCAGAGTGATAAGTTAAACGGGTAACGGCACCACCGGTGGCAGGAATTGTGTAAACATCTACATTTCCGGCATACTGACCGGTAAAGGCGATTGTTTTTCCGTCGGGTGAAAACCGGGGCATCATATCGTAACCTGGATCGGTGGTTAATCTCGAAGCAACACCTCCTTCACGGTTGACGCGCCAAAGGTTTCCTGCTGCTTCAAAAACAATAGTGTTGTTGTGAAGTGTCGGAAACCGGCAAAGTAGTGCGTCATCGTTTCCGGGAGTGACAGCGCTTGCCATGACTGGCACCCCGCCTATGAGTAATATCAATAGAACGGACAACAAATTAAAATGACGATTCATAATGAAAAATTTAATTGGTTTATAAAATAAGCTGAACCATTTACAAAAGTCTCTTTTAGGAAAACTTCAAAATTAAGCAAATACCTTTTTTGACGGATAATTCTATGTGAGATTTAACGATTAATAACTCTTTTTTTGAGTCTGTCCAAAAAACAGCGTAAATCGGCATCATGCATTTTATATCCAAATTCCCAATATCATATTAACCATTCAACCCTTTCTCATCTTGTTGCAATTGCTTTACTTTGCAAAAACTTTTCCATGATCCAATACAATCTACATCAGCACAGCATTTATTCAGACGGAGCCGCCGAACCGGAAATGTACGTACAAAAAGCTGTCGTACTGGGTTTTAAAGCCATCGGATTTTCAGAACACAGTCCTTTGCCGTTTCCTACCAACTTTAGTTTGAAAGAAGAAAAAGTGGAAGACTACATCCGGGAAACCGAACGGCTCAAAGAAAAATATGGTGACCTGATCGATTTGTACAGAGCACTGGAGATGGATTATATTCCGGGATTTTCAGATGATTTTGATGCCTGGAGAAAGAAAGCCAAACTTGACTACGCCATTGGTTCCGTGCACATGGTCCATCCCGAAAATGATTCAGAATTGTGGTTTATTGATGGTCCTGACCGGGGAAAATACGACGACGGGCTTCAAAAAATTTTTGGAGGAAACATCAAAAAAGCAGTGAAAGCTTATTACTATCAAGTCAATCAGATGATTGAAAACCAGCCATTTGAAATTGTGGGGCATGTCGACAAAATCAAAATGCATAACCAGAACCGGTATTTTACGGAAGACGAACATTGGTATCGTAGCTTAATAGAAGAAACACTGCACTTAATTCGTGAAAAAAATCTTATCGTGGAAGTAAACACACGCGGACTTTATAAAAAGCGTTCCGACCGGCTTTTCCCGGATGATTATGCTTTGCAACGCATCCTTGAATTGGATATTCCTGTCCTGATTTCCTCAGATGCCCACAAGCCGGACGAATTAAATCTCCTTTTTGAAACAACAAAAAAACGACTTTTGGAGATGGGATTTGGTACCGTATCCTATTTCGACAAAGGAAAATGGAAAACTCTTCCTCTCAGCTAAAAGAAGCTCTTTTTTTCTTTATTTATATTTGAGTCTGGTCTAAAAAGGTAAATAGGTGTAAATAATGAAAATCAAATCAAGACTTTTTTAGACCGGACTCATATTTCAAAAAACACAACGTGGAACCCGCATGTCCAGGTGTATTTGTTTATCAATTAGAGTAGAAAAATCGCCAATCTAATCATTCTACAAAACAGCATTTTTTGTCATTTTTTCACGACCCAAGCTAAAACTTTTCTAACTTGGACAAAATTTCCCCATCATGAAAAAACTCTTCAAAACTATCGGGTATATCCTTCTGACTGTCGTTATTCTTTTCGTAGGATTCCTTGCTTACATTACCATTACCGACTACCGTCCAGCCAAAGTCATTGACCTGATGTCAGGAGAAAAAACGCTGACCATTTCCCCCATCACAAAAGACACTTTTAACTTCATGACATGGAATATCGGATATGCCGGGTTGGGAGCAGGAATGGACTTTTTTTACGATGGAGGCACCAAAGTCCGTCCCACAAAAAAGATGGTTGAACAGTACATGAAAGGTATTGAACAATTTGTCGGTTCACACGACACCATCGACTTTTGGTACATACAGGAAGTAGATGTGCATTCGCACCGGAGTTATGATTTCAACGAGGAGAAAGCCATCAGCAAAGCAAAAAAGGGAGCCCAGGCGATTTTTGCATTGAATTATGACTGTCCTTTTGTACCTGTTCCGCTTTACGAACCCATGGGACGTGTGAAAAGCGGACTGATGACCTTTACTAATTTACCCTATACCGAAGCTACTCGTTATGCTTATCCTCTCATCGCGCCCTGGCCCAACAAGCTTTTTCTTCTGGACCGCTGCTTTATTCTGATGCGATTTCCGCTGGAAAGCGGGAAAGACCTTGTGATCATGAATACACACAACTCAGCCTATACATATGATAGCCTGCTTCGCGTAAAAGAGCTCAACGTTTTGAAAACAAAAATGCTGGAAGAATATAATAAAGGAAATTATGTTATTGCCGGTGGTGACTGGAATGCCAATCCGCCTGATTTCAAACCGGAAGGAAATTATGATGGAAACCGATTTGTTCCCACAAAAGTGCAGATGAGCGACAAGACTTTTCCATCCACATGGCATTGGGCAATTGATGCTTCAGCTCCCACCAACCGTGAGAACTATAAATCTTTTGTAAGAGGAAAAAATGGAACAACAAACATCGATTATTTCATTCTTTCACCCAACGTTAAATTGTTAAAGGTGAAAACCATTGACCTGAATTTTGCAAACAGCGACCACAATCCGGTCTATATGAAGGTCGCACTTGAACAAAATTAACAGGACGATTATTTTTCATTTATTTTTTTACTTTTGCAGCGCTTTTTGAAACTTATAAATCATCGTCATGAGTGAACCAATTGTAAGCATTTTTTCAGGTCGCACAAGCCGCTATCTGGCGGAAAAAATAGCCAAAGCATACGGTACTTCATTAGGGAAATCTGAAGTTATCAATTTCTCTGATGGTGAGTTTCAAACTTCATACGAAGAAAACATCAGGGGCCGCGACGTTTTTATTATCCAGTCAACAATACCACCCGCCGACAATATCTTGGAACTTTTAATGATGATCGACGCAGCCAAAAGAGCTTCGGCAAGAAAAATTGTAGCCGTCATTCCTTATTTTGGTTATGCCCGGCAGGACAGAAAAGATAAACCTCGTGTTTCTATCGGGGCAAAAATGGTTGCCAATTTGCTTACCTCTACCGGAATCGACAGGCTGATTACGCTGGATTTGCATGCAGATCAGATTCAGGGTTTTATGGACGTTCCAGTTGACAATTTATACGCTTCAGTTATTTTTTATCCTTATCTGAAAAGCCTGAAACTTCCCAATTTAATGATGGCTTCACCGGATACCGGAGGAACTCGAAGAGCGGCTTCTTATGCCAAAGCACTGAATACCGGTTTTGCTATTTGTTATAAACAACGTACCAAACCCAATGTGGTTGAAAAAATGCAGTTGATCGGAGATGTTACCGGAAAAGATGTTGTGCTGGTAGATGACATTATCGATACCGCAGGAACCATTACAAAAGCTGCAGAAATAATCATGGAAAAAGGAGCTAACAGTATAAGGGCACTTGTGACACATCCTATTTTTTCAGGTAAAGCTTATGAAATTATCGCCAACTCACCGTTCCTGGAAGTAATTGTTACAGACACCATTCCATTAAAGCAGAATCTGGGTGAGAAAATAAAAGTATTATCCACCGCCAATTTGTTTGCTGAAGTAATCAAACGGGTTGAAAATTACGAATCTATTAGTTCCCTTTTTAATATCGGGGATCATAAATAATAAATAATTACTTAAACATTAAATTATGAACATAGTATCATTGAGCGGTTCTCTTCGCGAGAACGTAGGGAAAAAAGATGCTAAACAGCAAAGAAGGCTGGGTAAAGTTCCTTGTGTCATTTATGGCGGAAGCGAACAAAAGCACTTTATTTTAGATCAAAAAGACTTTAAAGGCTTAGTCTTTACACCCGAAGTTTCCATCGTTAAATTAACCTTGGGTGACAAAACTTATGAAAGCATTTTACAGGACGTTCAGTATCATCCTGTTTCTGACGAAATTATTCATGCTGATTTTCTGGAACTGCATCCTGAAAAACCTGTTACCATTGCATTGCCAGTCGAACTGAAAGGAACAGCCCCCGGTATTATAAAAGGTGGGAAATTACGTTTGAAATTGCGTAAACTTCGCGTAAGCGGACTCATTAATAAAATGCCTGAGCATATTGTTCTCGATATTTCTAAATTAGACATCGGGCGTTCCATTAAAGTTAGGGACACTCACCATTCAGAACTTCAATTTCTTGATCCGGCCAATCTCGTTGTTGTGAGTGTCATGGCAGCCCGTGGCATAAGTACTGAAGAAGCTGAAGAAGAAAGCAAAGGTGAAGCCGAAGGTGCAGAAGGCGGCGAAGAAAGCGCAGAATAATCAATTACAGAATTATACAAAGGGATGTGGCGCTGCTTCATCCCTTTTATTTTTGCCCTATCTTTGAAAATTCATACAAAATCAGATGAAATATTTAGTTGCCGGTCTGGGAAACATAGGTGTTGAATATGCCAACACGCGCCACAATATTGGTTTTATCGTGGCCGATGCATTGGTCAATGAGTTGAAGGGAAAATTTGAGACACAACGGTTGGCTTCGGTAGCTTCGGTAAAATACAAAGGGAAAAACCTGGTGGTCATCAAGCCCACAACCTACATGAATCTCAGCGGAAAAGCAATAAAATACTGGCTGCAAAAAGAGAAAATTCCTTTGGAAAACCTGCTGGTTATTGTAGATGACATTGCCCTGCCCATCGGTACCTTGCGGTTGAAGAAAAAAGGCAGCGACGCCGGGCATAACGGTTTAACGGATATTATTTTAAAATTAGGAACAGAAGCTTTTCCCAGGCTGCGTGTGGGAATCGGCGACGATTTCCCAAAAGGATACCAGGTGGATTACGTGTTGGGACAATGGTCGAAGAAAGAAACGGAACTTATGATACCCCGCGTGGAAAAAGCTGTTGAAATTGTCCGGATCTTTGTTGCTGCCGGAGTTGATAACACAATGAATCTTTATAACAATAAATAAAATTCATCTTACAATTATAATTGATTTCAGAATATCGAATTTAGATATGAAAGAATATAGCAATTAAATAGTTACAA
>CAZPPK010000008.1:0-33897 GCA_964588415.1 uncultured Lentimicrobiaceae bacterium | reverse complement strand
CTCAGTCAAAATCAATTTGACTTAAATTTTGCTTGGTAAGGATCGACTATTTAATGTGCCACCGGCCGCAGGGAGGTTTAGTTCAACAGAACTATTGGCTATGGTTTATTTTGTAAAAAGCTTCATTGACGCCAGAAGAAACCCCAAGGCAAATTCGTGAAATAAAGTTTCCATTTAGACCGTGACCAGAGCAATATTTTGACACAAACAGAGCCTAATATTATTGGTTTATGTGAAAGGGGAAAACTTTTTTCTGGAATCCACGGCAGTTTTAATGATATTGAAAGAATTGAAGGGTACCTGGAAATTACTGTATATCTTTACATTACCATTTCAGCCACTGCCTGAACCCAAAGGTCATTGTCGTTCAGGCTATCAACCAACAAGAGTGTTTCACCCCCATTCTTTTTAAAAAGGTTAGAATAATCAATGCCCAGTTCCACAGTTGTTTCCAGACAATCTGCAACAAAAGCCGGAGAAACCACAAGAAGCTTTTTTGCACCTTTTTTTGCCAGTGAAACAATGGTTTCATCCGTAAAAGGGCTCAACCAGTTTTTTGATAAACGCGACTGAAAAGCAACAGAATAAGCAGATGAAGGCATCCCTAATTCAGCAGCAAGGAGCCTTGTTGTATGATAGCAGGTCGCCTTATAACAGCTTTTTCCATGTGCAGGCATTTCTTTTGTGCAGGTACAGTTTAAACCTGATATCCCGGGATGAATACGGTTAATGTGTTTCAATGGTAACCCATGATAGGAAAAAATTACATGATCGAATTCTTCGGGATGATAATTCTTTATGCACTGCGCAAAAGCTTTTAAAAAATCAGGACGATCGTAAAACTGTCCCTGAAAACGAACTTCCGGAATAACCGGCCATTTTTTAATTTTATTCATAACATAATCCACAACCGTGCCGGTGGTAGAAGATGCGTATTGTGGAAACAGCGGGAAAACAACCACTTTCTGAAAGTTTTTAAGACGAGTCTCTTCCAACGCCATTTTCAGGGAAGGATTTCCATATCGCATGGCCGGAAAAACCTGATAATTATCTCCCAAAAGCTTTTGCAATTTTTTAGAGAGGCTGTTAAGATATATAAGCATTGGCGAACCTTCCGGCGTCCAAAGCTGCTGATACAAACGGGTGGAGTTTTTGGTGCGAAACGGAACAATGATGAGATTTACCAGTATTTTTTGAGCCAGCCAGGGAATGTTGATAACTCTCCGGTCATTCAAAAAACGGGTCAGGAACTTTCTGACGCTTTTAACTTCCGGTTTATCCGGAGTCCCAACATTCACAAGAATAACTGCCTTTTTCGAGTTTTCCATAACTAAAAGTTTATCCAGTCAATATGTTTTTTAAGAAAATCCAGCGTCTTTAGTTCCCAGCTCCCTGCTTCAGTACCATGCTGATATCCCCAGTTTGCTTGAGGAGGCATGCTTAAAAGGATCGACTCCGTGCTACCACCTGAAGCCAGGCCAAATTTTGTTCCGCGATCGTACAACAGATTAAATTCCACATAACGTCCTCTTCTCAAATATTGCCAGTTTTTCTCCTTTTCTGAATATTCCGACCCGCTTTTTTTCTCAAGAATTTCTGTATAAATTTCAGGATAAAGGTTCCCCAGCGCTTCTGTGAACCCAAATAGCTTTTCAAACGCTCCCTCATCCGAAGGCTCCATCTGATCGAAAAAAATACCTCCTATTCCCCGGGTCTCATTATGGTGAGGGAGAAAAAAGTAATCGTCAGCCTGTTTTTTGAAATCTGGATAAAAATTCATATCAAACAGATCACAGGTTTCCTTCAGCTTCTTATGAAACCAGGAAGCTTCTGATTGATCTACATAATGCGGAGTAAGGTCAATGCCTCCGCCAAACCATGAAGCGCCGTTATCCAGTTCAAAATACCTAATATTCATATGGATCGTTGGCACCCAGGGTTTTACAGGATGAATGATGGATGAAACACCTGTTGCTGAAAAGCTTCCGGCAGATTTTCCTGCCATTTTTGCCATCTGTGGGCTGTACTCGCCTGAAACCAGGGAAAAATTAATAGCCGCTTTCTCAATTTTAGCACCATTCTCTAAAACACGTGTAATCCCGGAGCCAATTTCTTTTTTCCAGGGATTCCTTGAAAATTTGGAAACACCATCAGCTTTGTCAAGCATTTCACAAGCCCGGTCCTGAATTCCCCTGTATCGTGCTGCGACTTCTGAAATCATCCCTTTTCCCATGATTGATAAATGGTTGGAGTAATTGAAAAATATCTAATTAATAGTATATTAATTCCATATTGAATCGAAGGCAAAGGTAAAAAAATCAATCTCTTTCATGTTTTGACAATTGGTTTGACGTCTTAGACAAGCCTGAATGAAAATGATATTTTAATGAAAATCTTTTACGATATTTGAGCAACTAAAATTCATCAAATCTCTTACGTAATGAAAACATTTACTAAACCTTTTGTTTTGCTGGCTTTTTTACTTGCACATGGCAGGTTCAAGTCACAAATGCGAAAATCACTCCACTAAATTATAAAATATTGACTTAGGATTCTCGAAGTCCAAATTTTCTCTGGGTCTTCTGTTTATTTTGTACTGAATATCAGTAATATATTCATTTGTATAATGATCAAAAACAGACTTTTTAGGTACATATCTATTTCCCAATCGCCAAAACGTTCTTTGTTATTAATCACCTCAGACTTTTTCAGAAGCTGAAGTTTTCTATTTTGCATCTTTGATTCATTTAAGATTCGCTCATATACATCCATTTCGTGATGGAAATGGACGAACTGCAAGATTGATAGAAAAGTGGTCTATAACAGAAAAATTAGGACGTGATTCTTGGAAAATACCATTAGAGGAAAATTATAAAGTAAACCAAGCTAAGTATTACGAGACAATAAATTTGGGAGTGAATTTTTATGAACTAAATGATATGACAAGTGCATAGGATTCTTAAAAATGCTTCCAAATTGTTTGAAATAAAGCACGAAAGCATAACAATTAGTGTTCTGATGGTCGGAACGACTAAATCGGAACGTGATGTTGACGAAACCGACAACAAAAGGGGTTTTTTAAAAGAAATTGTATTTGTGAACTTCGGGAAACCTGACATACTCAGGCTTTAAAAGCCGAGTAATCTTCCACCCTGAAAAACAATGAATGAAATGATCCATGCCAGGGATGTAGTATATAAGGCCATAAATGCTGACCATTTCCATTGGCCGGACTCGTTTTTAATAGCTGCAATCACTGCAATACAAGGGAAATATATCAAAACAAACAGTAAAAACACAAAAGCGATCAGCGGAGAATAAACCGGTTGTCCTTTGTGTGGCCCTTTGGTATAAACCATGTGGGAAAGCCGATTGGCAAGGCTTGCATTATGCTTTTCCCCCAATGATGGAGGATAAAGAACACTCATAGTAGAAACTACCACTTCTTTGGCAGCACTTCCTGCCATCAGGCTCACACCCATTTTCCAGTCAAAACCCAACGGCTTGATGACAGGTTCTATAAAATGCCCGATCCTACCGATCATTGAGTTTTCCTGTTTTTGAGCAGCCAATTGGGCGCTAAGCACCATGAGCTCTTTTTCTTTTTTTTGCTCTAAGGTATTTATCTGTGCTTTTGAAATGCCAGTCTGATTTATTTTTTGTTGATAAGAAGCCTGCACCAGAGCTTCTTTTTGACGGAATGGCTTTTCATATTTTTTTCCTGTCGGGAAGTATCCAAGTGCCCAAATAATAATGGATGCCAGCAAAATAACCGTTCCCATTTTTTTGAGATATTGTTCCCCTTTAAACCAGGTTTGTTTTAAAACGGCCATCGGTCTTGGTACACGGTAGGGCGGAAGTTCCATAACAAATGGCATCGTGTTTACCTTGAAAATGGTTTTCTTAAAGATCCACGCAACAAAGCCGGCCAGGACAATTCCAAACAAATAAATCCCAAATAAAATGGTTCCCTGATAGTAAGGGAAAAATGCACTGATTATCAATATATAAACTGCATACCGGGCGCTGCACGACATGAAAGGAATGATCAGCATGGTAACCAGTCGGTCGTTTTTATTTTCGATAGTCCGAGTTGCCATGATGGCCGGAACATTACAGCCAAATCCCATGAGCATGGGAATAAACGATTTCCCGTGCAGACCGATCTTATGCATGAGTTTGTCCACGATAAAAGCGACACGTGCCATGTAGCCGGATGATTCCATCAGTGTGATAAAGAAGAACAGTAACAGAATGTTAGGAAGAAAGACAATAACGCCTCCAACGCCGCCCAGGATACCATTTACCAGCAGATCGCGGATTACGCCTGCTGGTAATAGTTGAATCAACACGTTGCTAAGCCAGCCGATCAGATCATTGATCCAGTTCATAGGGTATTCGCCCAGCACAAATGTGGCTTCAAAAGTGACCCACATGGCAAACAGAAATATTGGGTAGCTCAAGAGTTTTCCTGTTACGACAGAGTCGATGATACGGCTCCGGGAAATTTTGTCTTCATCTTTTTTGGGAACTTTTAAGGTTTCCTTTAAAGCGCCTTCAATGAAACCGTATTTGGAATCTGTGATGATGGTTTCCATGGTTTCATTTCTGCTTATTTCTATTTCTTCCGCTTCCTTGATAGCTGCACTTAGGATTTCATCTGCATTTGTGCAATATTGTTTTACACGATCTATTTCCTGTTGGTCATTTTCAAGCAACTTTAAGGAAATATATCTTGGTGCAATCCTACTTGTAAGTGCTTCATTACCAGTGATATTTATTAACGATTGTAAGACTTTAATGGCTTTTTCTATGCTGTGGCCATAGTTAATGTGAATGTGTCTTACAATGGGTTCACGATCTTCGTAAACATCAATGATTTTATTAAAAAGTCTTCCGATCCCGTTTCCTTTTGAACCTACCGTGTGAACCATCGGGATACCGATCATCGAAGAAAGAATATCGATATCCAGCTTGTTACCCGATTCTATAAATTCATCCCACATATTCAAAGCAATCACCACTTTCATGTCCATGTCAATGAGCTGCGTGGTGAGATACAGGTTGCGTTCCAGATTGCTTGAATCAATCACATTCAAAATAACATCGGGCAATTCGTTGACAATATGTCCCCGGACGAATAGTTCTTCCGGACTGTAGCTTGTGATGGAATAGGTTCCCGGAAGGTCTACAAGTTTAAAGATATATCCTGCATGTTTGAATACCGCTTTCTTGGCATCAACGGTAACGCCGCCATAGTTTCCAACTTTTTCTTTTGAATGTGAAGCAAAATTGAAGATGGTCGTTTTACCGCAGTTGGGATTCCCCACAAGGGCAACATTGATAGTTTTCCCGTGTGGTATGGTATTTACTATTTTTAGGGCTGATTCCAGCTCGAAAGTTCCTTGAAAGTCAGGATTGACAACCCGGTAATCCAAATCGGTCTTGACTTCGATCAGCGCTGCTTCGGTATGTCGCAGCGAAACTTCGTAGCCCATGATGTTGTACTGTACCGGGTCTTTCATTGGGGCTTCTTTGACAACAATGACCTGCTTTCCGGCCACGAAACCCATTTCAATAATTCTTTTACGAAATGCACCTCGCCCTTTTACTTTAGTAATATAAGCTTTATCTCCGCTTTTGAGTTCTGTCAGGGTCATCCTTAAAATTTTGTTGCAAAGAACATGATTTCTTGGTGTGTTGGGAATACCCAGTTACAGGTATTCTCATAACTTTTATCATAAATTGTCAAGTGTTTGAAGAAAAGCGGGCGGTTCCTGCTCGGATTCATGTAACAAATGATGTATTTTGGGCATCAGATTGGTAATACGATATCCCCAATGCGTTGCAAATAAGTTCCGGCATTCGTTAACGGCATTTTCCCTGGCAGCTAAAGTATTTTTTTGATAAAGCAGGATAAAGTCTTCCATGTCCTGATAAATGTCAGTCAGGTTCTCTGCCAGGCTGGCCTTTACGGGTTCATTTTCATTGATATACTGAGGATCAATAATCCAGAATTCATCTTTGGTGCCTAATTTTTTCCGTAAAACATAGAAAGTGTTTTCCCATTCTTCTGCTGTTACAAATCGCTCGTTGGCTTCTGGATTTTGAACCGTTATTCCCGGGATCAGTGTTCCTTTCAGATACATCAATGGGCCTATCCGGTAAATAAATTCCAGTATGCCATGATCCGTTTTATTCTCCACATTTTGAATGAAATAACAGTATTCATTGGCAATCGTCAACATTTCCAAAACGGATTTCCTGACGGTAATATCTTCATTGTAATCGGCCATCGATAAAATTTTTGCAAAAGTAAGGGAATTCTTTAAATCCGTATGTTGAAACAAGATTCTCAAGAATTATTTCCAGCGTTCTATATCCAATAAAAAACCGGTCATTTGAAACAGGCAGAGCACTTTGTTTCTGATGGCCGGTAAATATTCCTTACTAAAGTTTACAGATTTAATTCTCTGATAATGTTATCGATATGTAATTCCAGCTTTTGATTTACCTGAGCAAAGTCTTCTTTTCGATCCAGTTTTCCTTTCATTCCGAAGTAAAATTTGATCTTAGGTTCAGTGCCGGAAGGCCTTACGCTGACTTTTGAACCGTCTTCTGTAAAAAATTGAAGGACATTGGATTTTGGTAGATCTATGGCCATTTCTATACCCGTTTTCATATCTTTACTTTTTGCCATTTGGTAATCTTTTACTGTGATAACCGGGGAGCCACCAAGGCTTTTGGGAGGTTCGACACGAAAATTATCCATGATCTTTTTAATTTCTTCAGCGCCAGTTTTTCCTTTTCTGACAACGGATACCAGTTTTTCTTTATAGAAACCGAATTTCATATAAAGTTCGGTAAGCATTTCCATCATGGATTTACCCTGACTGGCTGCCCAGGCAGCGGTTTCAGCGATCATCGAACAGGAAATTACAGCGTCTTTATCGCGTACAAAATCACCCACAAGATAACCATAACTCTCTTCGCCGCCGCCAATAAAGGTCTGAGTCCCTTCATGTTTTTTGATGATATCGGCAATGTATTTAAAGCCTGTCAGCACATCGTAATGTTTTACATGATACGCTTCAGCAATATCAGCCAATAACTCTGATGTCACTATGGTTTTGACAATATATTCTTTTCCTGTAAGTTTCTGATATTCTTTCCATTGATGCAGCAAATATAGAATGAGCAACGAAGCAGTCTGGTTTCCGTTCAGAAGCACAAAATCGTTACCTTCTTTTACAGCTACCCCGACACGGTCACCGTCTGGATCAGTGGCAAGGACAATATCTGCATCCAACTTGCGCGCCTGATTAATCGCCATTTCCATGGCAGCAACTTCTTCGGGATTCGGTGAAACAACCGTTGGGAAATTCCCGTCCGGAATTGCTTGCTCTGAAACAATGTGGACATTTTCAAAACCAAAATTTTGCAGCGATTGTGGAACTAGTTTTATGCCAGTCCCATGCAGTGGCGTATAAACAATTTTCAGCGTCTTTTGCTTTTGAATCATTTCTGGCGACAAGCTTAGTGCTTTCACTTTTTCCAGGTAAACCTTATCCACGGATTCTCCGATAATTTCAATTAAATCAGGATTTCCATCAAATTTAATGTCTGCAATGCTGGCAATATTGTTTACTTCCAGAATGACATTTTTATCATGTGGACTAATCAATTGCCCGCCATCATCCCAGTAAGCTTTGTAACCATTGTATTCTTTAGGATTGTGCGATGCGGTGATCATAATTCCACCCTTGCATCCAAGATGGCGGATGGCAAATGAAAGTTCCGGAGTGGGACGGAGGTCATCGAAAAGAAACACTTTGATGCCGTTGGCTGAAAAAATATCCGCTGAGATTTCTGCAAAATAACGGCTATTGTTTCTAGAATCGTAAGCAACCGCTACTTTGATCTCTGAATTTTTAAAATTTTTCTTTATGTAATTACTAAAACCCTGTGTGGCAGCACCAACAGTGTACTTATTCATCCGGTTCGAGCCGACACCCATGATGCCGCGAAGTCCACCTGTTCCGAATTCCAGATCGCGATAAAAAGCATCAGTAAATTCCTGTGGATCACCGTCCATCATCTTTCGGACGGTGTTCTTAGTTTCTTCATCAAAAGGTCCATCAAGCCACTCATTAGCTTTTTGCAGAACAACTGGATCCATGTTCATTTTTATCGTTATTAATTTTCTAATTGTTTGAGCACTAATTTCAGGCTGTCAAGCCAATAAGGTACTTCGACCTGAAAATCATTTTTGATTTTTGATTTGTTCAAAACGCTGTAAAACGGTCGGGTGGCTTTTACAGGAAATTCTTTTGATTCAATGGCTTTTACGTGACAGGAGATGCCGCTTTCGAGGAAAATGGCCTGCGCAAAGTCGTACCAGCTGATAACTCCTTCATTGCTGTAATGATACAGTGAAACTCCAGTTTTTATTTTACTGCCTGACAAAATATCCAAAATAGCTTTTGCCAGATCACCAGCATAAGTCGGAGTTCCTACCTGGTCAAAAATGACAGAAAGCTCTTTTCTTTCCCGGCCCAGACGGAGCATGGTCTTTACAAAATTATTTCCATAGGAAGAATAAAGCCATGAAGTTCTGATAATGATTGCGGTATCTGCAAAATCAAATGCTGCTTTTTCACCGGCCAGTTTGCTTTTGCCGTACTGTGAACAGGGAGAAACAGCATCGGTTTCCGAATAGGGTTTGTAATTTTTCCCATCAAAAACATAATCGGTAGAAAGATGAATAAAAGGAATCTGCTTTTTAGAACAGGCTTTGGTCAGATACTCAACCGTAGTGGCATTAATCAGCATGGCAGTTTGTGGCTCATCTTCAGCTTTGTCAACAGCGGTATAAGCTGCGCAGTTTATACAAAAGTCGAAATCTTCTTTTTCAAAGAAAGTATTGATGGCATTTTGGTCTGTTAGATTTAGCTCATCAATATCCGTATAAATAAACTGAAAATCGGGGTAATTTAGAGATAAAGCTCTAAGTTCTGAGCCCAATTGACCCTTGCTGCCAGTGACTAATATTCTTTTCATAGAAATTACAAACTCGTGTCTGATTTTAACAACTGGTTGAAATATTCAATGGTTTTAACAAGTCCTTGTTCCAGTTGAATTTTCGGTTCCCAATCAAGTTTTTCTTTTGCCAGGCTGATGTCGGGTTTTCTTTGCATGGGGTCGTCCGATGGCAAAGATTTGAAAATGATTTTCGATTTGGAACTAACCATATCCACCACTTTTTCTGCCAGTTCAAGAATTGTAAATTCCCCGGGATTCCCAATGTTTACCGGGCCAATAAAATCATCGCCCGATGCCATCATCCTAAGCATACCTTCAATCAGATCGTCAACATACTGAAAGCTACGGGTTTGCTGGCCGTCACCATAAACGGTAATATCCTGGCCTTTCAGTGCCTGGACTATAAAATTGGAAACCACACGGCCGTCATGAGGATGCATGTTGGGGCCATAAGTGTTGAAGATTCTGATAATCTTTATTTTAACATTATTTTGATGATGATAGTTCATGAAAAGAGTTTCCGCCACTCTCTTCCCTTCGTCGTAACAAGAGCGGCTTCCGATGGGATTCACATGCCCCCAGTAACTTTCTGTCTGAGGATGAACCTGCGGATCTCCATAAACTTCGCTGGTGGACGCCTGCAAAATTTTCGCACGCACCCTCTTTGCCAGTCCCAGCATGTTGATGGCTCCCATCACCGATGTTTTTACTGTTTTGATGGGATTATATTGGTAATGAATCGGTGAAGCAGGACATGCAAGATTATAAATTTCATCCACTTCCACAAAAAACGGGCTGGTAACATCGTGCCTGACCATTTCAAAATAGGGATTGTCCATCAGGGAAACAATATTTCTCTTATGACCGGTAAAGTAATTATCCAATGATATGACTTCATTTCCTTCTTTGAGCAAACGTTCACAAAGATGTGAACCAATAAAACCGGCGCCGCCGGTGACGAGAATGCGTTTCATGCCTGATGTTATAAAAATAATAAATATAACAGCCCAAGTTCGGGCTGTTAATTAAAAAGTTACTTCGTGAGCTTTTGTCTCCCGATTCCAAGATAATCAAAGCCCAAAGAAGATAATTCTTCAGGATCATAAATATTACGGCCGTCAAAAATCACTTTCTGGTTCAACAGTTTTTCAATTATTTTGAAATTTGGAAATTTAAATTCAGGCCATTCCGTAATGACGAACAAACCATCGGAATCAATCAGTGTTTCATACTGATCATCAACGAAAGTTACAGAATCGCTTAAAATATGCTTCGCTTCATCCATGGCTACCGGGTCATAAGCTTTCACAGAAGCGCCTGCTTCCAGTAATTTTTTAATGATAACCAAAGAAGGTGCTTCCCTCATATCATCGGTATGTGGTTTAAAAGACAATCCCCAAATGGAGAAAGTTTTACCTTTCAAATTTCCATCAAAATATTTAAAAGCTTTTGAATAAAGCAGAGACTTTTGTCTCTCATTTACATTTTCAACGGCTTTCAGTACTTCCATATCGTAACCAATCGAATTTGATGTGTTAATAAGCGCTTTTACGTCTTTCGGGAAACATGATCCACCATAACCTGCACCGGGATATATAAAATAAGGACCGATTCTGCGGTCAGAACCAATACCTTTTCTTACGGAATTTACATCGGCGCCTACAATCTCACAAAGATTGGCAATATCGTTAATGAAGCTGATTTTTGTGGCCAACATTGAGTTGGCAGCATATTTTGTCATTTCTGCTGAAAGGATATCCATGAAAATTACTGGATGGCCGTTCATAGTGAAAGGTTTGTAAAGGCGCTCCATCACTTTTTGTGCTTTTTCAGAATCCACACCCACAACAATCCGATCCGGTTTCAGGAAATCTTCCACAGCAGCACCTTCTTTCAGAAACTCCGGGTTGGAAGCAACATCAAACGGAATATTAACACCTCTTTTGTCAAGTTCATCTTGAATAGCATTTCTTACTTTTTTAGCAGTTCCAACAGGAACAGTACTTTTTGTAACCATCAGCAGATAACTCTGCATGTGCTGTCCTATTTCACGGGCAACCTGCAAGACATATTTTAAATCAGCACTTCCATCTTCATCTGGTGGCGTTCCGACAGCCCCAAAAACTACATTAACCCCGTCAAGGCAATCGGCAAGTTTTGTAGTGAAATGCAGCCGTTCTTTTTCAACATTTCTCTTTATCAACTCTTCAAGCCCAGGTTCATAAATGGGAATAATGCCGTTGTTTAAATTATCAATCTTATGTTGGTCAATATCCACACAAGTTACTTCAATACCAACCTCCGAAAAACAAGCTCCCGTAACCAATCCTACGTAGCCTGTTCCTACCATTGTAATTTTCATGTCTATCGTTTTTATGCTTTAAAATATTTTCAAATTTAGAAAATTAATGAAGATCCCTAACGAAGAGATCAATCAATTTTATAGGTTAAGCCTATTCCCAATGATTCTTTAAACTGAAGGGCTGTATGCTGTGAAACCAAAGTATTTTCGCCGGCAACCGTTTTATATACAGGGAACAACACCTTTGGGTCATATTTGAATTGAAAGAAAAAAGCCGTAACCATGTATTCGTTAATTTTAAACGTAAAATTATTTTCCCAATCTACATCCATTTGCCATCTATTGTCCGACTCTGGTTCGAGATAATTGTTGTAAAGATTGAAATTTGTTTTGTAACGGACATTCTTCATCAAATTCGTTTGGTAAGTACATAGAATATTAATCCCAAGAAGTCCCAGATACTTTTTTCCTGGAGTTAACATGTTACCCAAACTGTCGTAAGCCGCTTTTTTAACCCCATATGCCCCTTGATTTGCAAGTCTCTGATCCAAAACAAAAGTCACCTTTCCTGATAACGGGCTCAAAAACATTTGAAAATTCTTGTTCGCTCTATAATTAAATCCGGCTGAGATGGTTAAATATCCGGGCGCCATAAATCTGGAAACAAGGTCGGAATCATCAGGATAGTTATAACCATTTGTGAATTGTGACTTGAAAATAGTCATGCCGGTAAAATCCCACTTTTTTGAAATTTTACGACCTACAGAAAATAAAATATCTAATTTATCATCTGTTTTCTGGATGTTTTTTTTAACATAGCCGGCAACACCATAAGCCAGATGTGCTTCATGGTTAAAGGAAAATTTATTTTTCTTGTACTTCAAATGATAATCAATCGTCGCCCTGCCGGCGATGGAACTTTCACCGCCTGTAGCCCAGTGAGAAAATGTCATTTGATTCATGATCAGACTATAGTGTCCTTTATAACTCCAAGGTTTTGATATTGTTGTGTCTTTGGATTCATTATTTCCGGCCCGGGCATATATCCCGGAAAATGCTGCCAGCAGTGCAATTAAAAGCAGTTTTTTCATTTTGCGGTTCAATATAAATTTAACAATTGATTAAGTCCCATTTGGAGGAATTTATTACAAGTACAAGCCTGTATATCGGCCAAATGATTAAAAGATATACGGGCTTGTACTTGTAGTGATCTTTCTTTCAGTAAATTATTTTAACCATTTATCAAGCCAGCTAAAAAAAGTTCTTTGCCATAAAATGCCATTCTGTGGTTTGAGCACCCAATGGCTCTCATCCGGGAAATAGAGAAATTCTGCAGGAACTTTTCTCAGGATGGCTCCGTCAAAAGCCTGCATTCCCTGTGTTACGGGAATTCTGTAATCTTTCTGGCTATGAATGATTAAGATTGGAGTATTCCAATCCTGGATAAAATTTGATGGAGAATTGGCATAAGATCTTTGGGCAATTTTATTGTTCTTATCCCAGTAAGGACCACCCAAATCCCAGTTCACAAACCACATTTCGTCTGTCTCGAGGTACATGGACTTTAAGTCGAAAATGCCGTCGTGAGCTATTAAAGCTTTAAAGCGGTTATGAGCATGGCCGGCAATCCAGTAAATAGAGAAGCCGCCGTAAGAAGCTCCGACAGCACCCAATCTGTTGGCATCAATATAGGGCTCTTTCTTTAAAGAGTCTATGGCGCTGAAATAATCTTTCATGTTTTGACCACCGTAATCGCCGCTGATCTCTTCGTTCCATTTGGTTCCAAAACCTGGCAACCCACGACGGTTAGGAGCTACAATAATATATCCGTTGGCAGCCATAATCTGGAAATTCCAGCGATACGACCACCACTGACTTATGGTTTCCTGCGGACCTCCTTCACAATAAAGCAAAGCTGGATATTTCTTGTTTGGATCAAAATGAGGCGGATAAATAACCCAGGTAAGTTCTTGTTTGCCGTCAGTAGTTTTCACCCAGAACTTTTTCACCTGGCCCATCTTCAACTGATCAAGGATGGCTTTATTCGTGAAGGTGATTTGACGCGCATTTCCGTTTTCTGCATTCACGGCGTACGCTTCAATGGGCATCGACATGCTCATCCTGGTAGTGTAGATGGTATTTCCTGTAGGAATTACGGAAGTGTAGTCGTGAATGCCCTCTGTAATTTTTGAAATTTTTCCGTCATTCAAATCCAATTTGTAAATGTCGTCGGAAGCATGCCAGTCGCTGATGAAATAAATTGATTTTCCATCAATTCCCCATTGAATACTGTTGGCGTTTTGATCAAAACCTTTGGAATAATTGGTTTTCTTACCCGTTGCAAGATTCATCACAAAAAGACGGTTTTTATCAGATTCATAACCATCATGTTCCATACTTTCCCAGGCCATATATTTTCCGTTAGGAGAAAAGACGGGTTCAATATCGTAACCCATCATCCCTTTGGTCATGTCTTTAGTGGTTTTGGCATCCACATTATAGAAATAAATATCTGAATTGGTGGAAAGTGTGTACGCCAGGCCTTTTAACTTTTTGCAGGTATAAGCAATGATCTTTGAATTGGGTGACCAATTGATTTGTTCCATTCCTCCAAATGGTTTCAGCGGACTGCTGTATGATGCGCTCTTCATAATATCAGTTACCTTACTGATGGCACCGTTGTTATAATCAGCAACAAAAACATGACTGTAAGTATCAACCCATGTATCCCAATGGCGATACATCATATCTGTCATAATCCTTCCGGTGGTTTTTGGAAGGCCGCGGTAAAGTGCACTGTCAACTTTTTGTCTTTTTACTTCTGCTGTAAACAGAATTTTCTTTTGGTCAGGGGCATATTTAAAACCGGTGATCCCACCTTTAACATTTGAAACCTGAACAGGGTCTGTGCCGTCGGGGTTCATTTCCCAGATTTGCGTTGAACCACTTTGTGGTGACAGATAACCAATCTTTTTTCCGTCGGGCCTCCAAACTGCGTTGTATTCGTTCCCCGGAGTGAAAGTAAGCTGCTTCAGGTTTTTACCGTCAATGTCAATGCGATAAAGTTCGCGATTGCCTTTGTTTTGTTCTTTGCTGAAATAAGTTACGCCAAAAAGTAAGGTTTTGTGATCGGGTGATAACTGAACATCACTCAACCGGCCCAATGACCACAAGACTTCAGGAGTCATAAGGTCACTTTTTAGGGTAAGATTGGATTTCTCAATAAGGTTGGCAGCAGTTTTTTTTTCCTGTTTTTGAGGTGTGCATTGCCACATGCTGACCGCAATTAACACGGAAAGAAACATTGGAAAATAATGCTTTTTCATGTTTTTATATTTTTGTTTTTAAGCTACTTAAAAGATACATGTTGAAAAATGGAACCAACAGGTACATTTTTCAACAAAACAGACGATCCTTTACTCTAAAACACTAAAATTTTAGCATACAAAAATAAGGAAATCAACGAAAATAAATGAATTCTTAAGGTTTTAATTTAATTAGGGCAGGAATCCCACTAAGTTTAACAGTAAGAATTCCATTTTTTTTCCTAAAGGGAATTTCTTTCGGGTTAATAATCTGATTGACAGCGTCTATTTTTTTGTCAATACGAATGTCCACCCATTCTTCTTTCTGATGATTTTGAGAAGTCGGCCGCCAGGCAATGATCTTTTCATTTCCCGTTAGGGGATTTTTCAATAAATAAGCGTAAACCTGGTTGTTTTCTTCCAATACTTTTTCAAAATGATAAAGCCCTATTTTTTTTAGAAGATTCTGAAAAATGCTAAAAGAAAGTTTAGGCTTAAAACCGGAGTTATAGGAACCGGTCAGGCCGGAACGGTTATGCAGGAAAGATTTATATGGAACATTCGCGAAGAAATACCAGTCTAATTGTTTGGCTCCCAGTCGCCAGAGAATCATAGCCATTCGAGCGCCATAAATAGCTTGTGCAAGTTCTGAAACACATTCCGAATGCGTGCAATCTTCGCCACCGCCTTTGCTGTCATAACCGAATTCTGTCACATAAATAGGCTTTCCGGGCATATTGGCATTGCGGAAACGTACCAGATTGGCCATAGACCAAACCTGAGAACGTCGGTCTTCAGGGTTCACCGCAACGCGGATCCCGTTTTTCTTAAAAATGTAGGAATACAAATGGGTGTTCAGACCATCCAGAAACTGAGCTTGTTGCGGGCCTATATATTTTGAAATATAATTTCCGTCGTCGCTATTTGGGTCGTAAGCCTGAACCGCGCATGGAAGCACTGTGAGTTTTGAAACGGATTTTATACCTTCGCCCATTCCGAGCAAAATTTTGCGATAAACATCTGGTGAATAATTCCAAGGCTCATTCCCAATCTCAATTTTGCTGACAAGTCCTGTTTGATTGCTAAAATGGTTGGCGAATCGCTTTCCGAAAGTAAAGGCTTCTTGAACCGGATTCTTCCAAAGTGAATCAGGAAAATTGTTTTCTTTGAAAGTTAAAGCAACGTCAATATGAAATCCATATTTTACCCAGTCGTGATATTCTCTGTCCCAGTTCAGCCATGCTTTGGCTGGCGTCCCCTGACCCGCAGCCATTTTTGTGAAATCAGGTAGATTTTGCGCATCTTTCATGTCCCAGTCCAGTGGATGATAAGTCCGTAATTGTGTACAAACCTTTCGGAACATCGAAGGACCTTGCCCATCTTTCAAAAGGTCAGAATAAACACTGTAACCCCATCCCCAGATCGTATTCAAGCCAAAAGCATCAGCATAGGAAAGTGCTGAAGGTTTGGCTATAGGCGGTTTCCCGTAGGGGCCATAAGGCCCATAAACGTCAAATTCCCAAAGTTTTGCTTTGTTATAATCGCTTAACGAAAGCGTAAGAATAATTTTAAGGTAATGCGCTTCGTATGTTTTTGCAAGCGGGATTTCCAAAAAAGGAATGGCGTTGGGATTTAAGGTTAATATTTGTTGCCAGTGAATAGAGTCTTTACTTATCAGAACCGCAATATTAGTAGCCACATTTAAATTCAGGTGCCTGCTTCTGATCCAGCCAATTTCCCTGTTTTGCCAAAAATCAAAAGTAACAGATTCTTTGGGAAATCCGTGTAAAGCCCCCAATTCGAAAAGTCCAAATTCTTTATGGCTTATGAGCTGTACGCTTTTGATCTTTCCCGTTAAGGTAAGTTTAAAGTTTTTTAATTGAAAATTCTCTTGTTGTGTATAATAAAACCTTTCGGTTTGATTTTTTAGATTTGTAACGATGATTTGCAAACTATCAGACACAGAAGCTTTTATCGTTATAATTTTAAGGCTGGCAGGTTCTTTCAGCGCCAAAGATAAACTCCCGATACTGATACCCGATTTAGTATTTGGATTGCCGTCAAAAGCGGCTTCTGTTGTCACTTTAGAAGTATTAGAAGAAAATTTTTTCTGCCCAAGAAAATAGTTTGACCCATTCTGGCTGAGATAATGAAACGGCAATGGGTTTCCCGACTCCCAGTAAGTGTGTTGATCACCATCTGTTATGTTTTGTACATTAGTACCCGAGCTAACTTTCACGGTCGCATGATACGGCGAAACAAGCCCAGCATTTGGATTCCAGTTTTGGGAAAACAACAATGGGGTAAAAGAAATAAGGATACTTAAAAATAAAAGTCGTTTTTTCATGTTGTAACGGCGGTAGGTTAAAATAATTTGTTTTTCTCTAAGAACAGGGAACATTTTCTTATTCAACGAAGTTGAAAATAGAACATGGTAAAAGTAGAAAATGAGACATTACAGTGGAGATTAAAAATGAAAAAAGTGAATTATTTTGGTGAAATTCTGTTTTATAAATTTTGCGCACGCTTTCGTGTAATTTGTATTTTTGACCGATCAAAATGAAATCATGAAAGAGCTTTTTTCCAGTATGCCATTTATTTTTGGTTTGGTTGCAGCATGTATTCATGTATTTGCCGGAGCAGACCATCTTGCAGCAGTTGGTCCCTTAGCGCTGAACCGCCGTGTTCGCCCCTGGTTGTTAGGAGTTTTTTGGAGATGGCAGGCAGGGTAAGTTTTAGTGATACACAAAGTGTGAAAAATTGAAATTGTAAATAATACTTGTTTTTTGACATGATGTTTTCAGGTCTTAAAATTTGTTTCTATGGAATTCATAAAATAAAGTTCATATAAAATGGTTAACAACTTACCTGCAAACACCGTTGAACGACTTAGTCTCTACAGGAGAATTTTACTCAGCCTCCCGATTGATGATAAACCATTTATTCATTCCCACCGTTTAGCCCACCTGATGAAAATCAACCCGGCACATGTCCGCCGTGATCTGATGCTGATTAATTTTTCGGGAAATATTCACAAAGGATATGACATCCGGCAACTCATCAAAAGTATTGGCGAAGCGATTGATTGTACCCATATTCAAAAAGTTGCGTTTATTGGTATTGGTGATCTGGGACGCGCTGTGGCCGAGTATTTTAATCATACCCAAACACGGCTTCAGGTAGCTGCGACTTTTCGTCTCGAAGGGGAAGCCCCAAATTTTAAAGATGTTCGATGCTATCATATCTCAAAAATGAAGGATGTTTTGATAAAAGAGAAAATAGAACTTTGTGTTTTGGCCGTCCCTTTTGATTTGGCGGATGAAATATCTAAAGAAGTTGTAGATGCCGGTATCAGGGGGATTTTGAATTTTACCTCGGCCAATCTGAAGGTCCCTTCAAATATTTATGTGGAACAATACGATATGATCAGCAAGCTTGAAAAACTGGCCTATTTTACCAATAAGGACCATTGCGGTAAAGATAAAATTTAAAAAACCTGTAATTCAGTTTATTATCAAAGTGAATTTGAATTAAAAATTAAGAAAATACTATGGAGTCAACTACCAAAGCGATGTTTATTGAACAGCAGAAGGCAGAGATCACAGAACATTTTGTTTATAAACGCTTGAGTGATTTTTGTAAAGATGATAAAAACAAAAAGACACTTAAAAATATTTCGGAAGATGAGTTGAGACATTACCATATTTGGAAAAAAATTACAGGTAAAGAAATAAAGCCCAGTCGTTTTAAAGTTTCATATTTTGTATGGCTGGCGCGAATTTTGGGATTAAGTTTTGCATTAAAACTTATGGAAGGCGGAGAAGCAGACGCACAGGTTTTTTATGAACACGCTGCTGAAGAACATTCCCAGGTGAGTAAAATTCAACACGATGAAGAAGCTCATGAAAAGGAACTTATCGGCATTTTGAATGATAAACGGCTTCTCTACGTGGGTGCAGTTGTTCTGGGACTTAATGATGCTTTGGTTGAACTTACGGGGACACTTGTGGGATTGAGCTTTGCTTTCAACAACAATCTTGTGATCGGTATTACCGGTTTGATAATGGGAATTGCTGCAGCCTTATCCATGGCTTCTTCGGGTTATCTGGCATCGCAGGAAGAGGAAGAAAAGAAAGATGTGAATCCGGTTACTGCGGCGATTTATACAGGAATTGCGTATTTAGTCACCGTTATCTTGCTGGTATTTCCTTATTTTTTATTTTCTTCTGCAAAGATTGCCATGGGACTCATGCTGGTGATCACCCTTTTGATCATAGCGGCCTACAATTATTATATTTCAGTAGCAAAAGAGGTTTCCTTTAGGCAACGTTTCGTATCCATGGCTTTGATTTCTCTGGGCGTGGGTGCTATTTCATTTGGTATTGGACTTTTGGCCAGAAGCTGGCTTGGCGTTGGAATTTAGAATTGAAATGATATAACCCGCTTACAAAATAGGATTGAGCGATGCACTAGTTTTGTGAAAAATAAGAATTTTGAGCCATCTGAAACCGATTTCAGATTTTAAGTATAATTACGCTATCCTTTTTATTGGTAATCGGAGAGGCTAATTAGGAAGGCAATTCACAAACAGGTTGACCTCAAAATAAGATTAACGGAACCTTTTTATTGTTTGTAGGCGTGCACTCCAAAAGGGTTCTTAATATACTCACGCAACAACTTTGCTTCCGATTCGCTACTTTCCAGTACTGCTTTAAGAACATCCTCTATGGAAATAATACTGATAATTTCTTCTTTATCTAAAATAGGAACATGTCGGATTTGTTTCTCCACCATAACGTGCATCAAATAAAGATCGGTATCTTCCATTTTACCAACAAAAATTGAATCAGCAGGAGTCATCAAATCCGAAACCAAATTGGTGCCATCGACGGGCTTTCCTGTTTTGTAGCATTTATAAAGAATATCCCTTTCAGAAATAATGCCAACCAATTGGCGGTTGGCGTTGGTTACCAAAGCTGCGCCATTATTGCTTTCATCAAATTTCTTTACCGTTTCATAGACAGAAGAATTATCCATTACAGTATTGACATGCTTTCCTTTTTTTTCTACTATTTTTTCTACTAACATAATATTAAATCATTTAGGTGAGACAAAGTCAAGATTAGAGAAATATTTCATAAACTGGGTCCTTTCAAAAAGAATGGGCTTTTTAACATTTTTCTGATTTAGCTTACCTATGAAATCATTGGTGTGAAGATAACCTTTCTCGTCCATCCATTGGTGAAGTCGGTCGTTCATGTTTTTTACCACTCCAAAGCCTTGCTTTAAAAGTGCAGAAACAACCTGTGTAGCTCTTGCTCCTGCCAGCATGTCTTTAATTATGGTATCTCCGTCAACCACTCCAGTTGACGCTGCCAGATCGCAAGAAACATGCGGTGATAAAATACCAATCCAACGCAGTACATTGCTATTGTCAGCGATATTACTGTTGAATGATCGATTTGTCAGGCTCTCTTTTTCAACGTCAATATCGGTATCATAAAAGCGGTTAAACAATACCATTCCCTGAATACCTGTTTGGCTTAACCGATGAAGGAAATTGGCCATACCTGAAAAATAGCTTCCGATTTTTAATGAGATGGGAATGTTGATTTTTTTTGTCACTTGATCTATCAAATCAAAATATGATTTTTCGTAATCAACTCCGGTAAATTCAATGGAGGCTGGTATCAGGAAGATATTTAGTTCCAGCGCATCTGCTCCGGCTTCTTCAATTTTAATGGCAAAGTCAATCCATTCGCCTGGGCTTAGGCAATTGATGCTGGCGATTATGGGGATGTCGGTGATTTTCTTGGCTTCCCTGATGAGTGTAAGGTACTCGTTTACGCTTTTTTGTTTTGTGAAATAAGAAGCCAGATTTTCGATGTCGTCATAGGAACCATTTTTATTGTTAACCTGTAACGCATCCACATCCATCATAATTTGCTCTTCGAACAGAGACTTTAACACCACAGCTCCGACCCCTGCATCTGCCAATTTTTTGATGGACTTTGCATTGTTGGTCAAGGGAGAACTTCCTGCGATGATTGGGCTCCTTAGCTTTAAGCCTAAATAGGTTGTAGTAATGTTAGCCATTATTTTGTATTTTTAAGTTTTAACTTTTTGGTATTTTATTTTCCTGGATAAACGTGTCGATTCCAATTGCGGCTTTGTGTCCATTTGCAATACCGTGTATAACATCGGGTCCTTCTATAATGTCGCCTCCCATAAAGAACCATTTAACCCCTGTTTGGAAATAATTATCTGTCTCAACCCTGCCACGGGGACCGAATTTGATATTTTCCTTAAATTCTTCAGAGATGTAGTTAATGTCCATCCCCTGACCAATAGATTGAACAATCATATTGCCGGGCCAGTATTCTTTAATGTCCATGCTGCATTGTGGATTAAATCGTCCTGTTTCGTCGAAAAGGGAATTACATTTAACCACATGAAGTCCTTGGGGTATGCCCTTTTCGATCACAATAGATTGTGGGGCCCATCCGGGATGAATTGTGGCGCCTTCTTCGCGTGCCTCAACTACTTCTTCCCGGTCGGCCGGCATGGTTTCTTCGTTTTCGAGCGATGTGGTAATAATATTTACTTTACCATATTTCTGTTTCTGTATTCGTGCCAAAGATCGGGTGATGTCCATGGCCACATTTCCGCCTCCAATTACCACGATTGAGTCTGCAACTTCAATTTCTTCACCGGCGCTGATTTTTCGTAACAGGTCGGTGGAGTAATAAACGTGTTTGTTATCAGAACCATCAATTCCAGTACCTCTTCCCAAATGAAGTCCTGTACCTGCAAAAACAGCATCAAAATCTTTCCCCAGCTGTTCGAGTGTAATATCTTTACCAACGCGTGTGTTGTATTTTATCTCAACGCCCAGAGAAAGAATATAATTGATGTCCTTATCGATTTGGTCGTAAGGAAGGCGATATTCAGGGATGCCATATCGCATCATACCGCCAGCCCGTGCATATTGCTCAAAAATAGTGACCTGATAACCCATGAGTCTCAGATAATGAGCTGCCGATAAGCCGGATGGTCCTGAACCAATGATGGCAATTTCCTTATCATTTACTTCCAGGTTGTTTGTGTTGAGTATTTCTTTGTATTTATCTTCTGGTATCTGATCTGCAATATAGCGTTTCAACCACCTGATGGACAATGGATCGCCTTTGTGGCCAATGGAACAAACGGTTTCGCATTTGTGCGTACAGATGCGGCCACAAATTTCAGGCAGCGGGTTGGTTTCGTAAAGAATGCGCATTCCCTCTTCAATATCGTCGTTGCGAATGGCTTTGATATATTCAGGAATTCCCATGTGTGCCGGACAAGTGGCTGTACAAATACCACATTCCACACAGCGATCGGCTTCCAGAACAGCTTGTTTTTTTGAATAACCTTTTACCATCTCGATGAACGAATCGCTTCTTTCTTCCGGGGGCAAGTGTTCCATGGAAACACGATCTAAGTTGTAAAACTCATAATTGCCTTCGGGTTTTTTCCATCCTTTTTCATTCTTATCCCAGGCTTTTTCTTCCACACCGGGTGTAAAGCGAAACTCTTCCGGATCGGTAGCAATCCAGGTATATTCGTTCGAGAGTGACAAGGAGTTGGTTGTGCAGACATCCACGCAAAGCGCACACCAGCAGCAGCGACCATAGTCGATCCGAGGACGTAATCCACTGTCTCCATTTGCTGTGTCTTTAAAAGGTACCATATCAATGGCTTCATTTTCGCAAATAGCTTCGCAGGTACCGCAACCAATGCAGGTGTCCACATCGTTTTTATGAAATCCACGGTAACGGTCGGCTCCCGGTCGGTCGTTAAAGGGATCCCGAACGGTAACTGGGTCTCTGGCAACTCTTTTCCAGGCTGTGAATGGTGTTAATATATCTTTAATACTCATGAGATGTTGTATTATCTTTTCTTGAGACGATCGTTAAAATTTTACCTTTCAATTTCCGGTGGACAGGTAGCTAATGACACCATGACACCAGCCGTATCCGCAAGATTTACATTGATTAATAGCTTTTCGAGCAGCACGATGGCATGTGTGTAGCTTGGACCTTTGAGGTTTACCCTTCGCGGCATATCGCTACCATCTGTCACCATGTACATGCCATATTCACCGCGTGAACTTTCGCATTTTACATAGGTTTCACCTTTAGGGATTTTCCAATGCAATACGTTTGGCGTAGGCGCTTTTATTTCCCCTTTTTCAGGCATTTTAGCCATAATCTGACGTAGGAGATCAATGGTCATTTTTAAATCGTGCCATCTCACGCGACTGCGTGCATAGACATCACTTTCTGTGGTTGTGTAAGGTTCGAAGTCGAGTTCTGTATATTTCAGGTAAGGATTGGTTTTGCGTACATCACGCATCACTCCTGCAGCTCTCGCGGGAGGGCCATAAACTCCATATTTATCGATCCATTCTTTTGGAATAACCGCCAGACCTTTGGCCCGTTGTTTAAACACGATGTTGGAATACATAAGGTCGTTGATGTTTTTTACAAATTTATCAGCCAGCTTCAGGTTTTCTTCCAAGCGTTTTTTAAACCCATCGGGAAGTAATCCACGGACGCCACCGGGGAGAATGTACATGTGATAAACACGTCCTCCCGTAAGTTCCTCAAAACGATCCAGGATTAAATCGCGAATATAACTTCCCCACTGGTAACCCAGCCCAAGGGAAAATGCCCCTCCCTGGCCAGGCACGGCACGAAGCAATATCTGCAAACGTGCCATTTCCAGGACAAGCATGCGCAGCCACTGAGCCATTTCGGGAACCTTGATGCCTGATAATTCTTCCACGCAAGTGGCGAGCAGGTATTCGTTAGGATCCGGCTCGGCCACACACATACGGATACAGGTTGGGAAACACTGGATAAATTTCCGGCGTTCCATCAACTTTTCAAATCCACGGTGCAAATAACCCACGTGTGTTTTTGCCTCAACAATCTCATCACCATTTACCGTAAGTTCCAATGACATATTACCTGTAACCCCCGGATGTTGAGGTCCCTGCCAAATTTTTAAATATTTATGGCTGGACAGGTCAATGATGGGTTTCCCATCTTCACCTATTTCCGGGTATGAACTTCTGTCTTCGTTGAGTTGAAATATTTTTTTCATGTCCATCCTTGGGTAAATTAGTCGTTAGGATACAATTTCGATTTCATGTAAGTGGCCGGATCGTTGGTTTTGCGTCCCGGTCGTGGGAAATAAGTCTCTTCGGAGTATTTCTTTGTATCGAAGTCTCTCCGGTAAGGAGGGATATTGTCCCACCCTTCGAGAATAAAATTTTCATCAATACGGGAACTTCCCGGAAAATCAATGCCAAATGTCTCTTTTAGTTCCCGTTGATAAGTCTGGAGGCTCTTCCACAAATGATGTGCATTCTCCATGGTGGCATTTTCGCGATCAATCATCACGCGCACACCTATTTCTGTTCTTGTAGAAGGGTTATTTAACAAATACGTCAATTGAAATTTTCCTTCTTCAATCCAGTCGACCGCCGTTAATAACGTTAAGGCTGAATAGCCCTGATAATCGCGTAAATAAGTCACCAGCGAAATGGCCTGTAATTTGACAACCGTTATGAAGCACAGATTATTACGTCTGATTTCTTTATCGGCAATTGTGTATCTGGATTCGATATCTTGAATAATTTGTTGCATAGTCTCTTTTATTACCAGTTATAATCGGGCATATTCCAATCTTTAATAATCGTTTTCTGATTGGCTTTGTACCAATCCAGGTTGCGGATATATTCATTGGCTTTTTCAGCCTTCCCGGCTTTAATTAGCTCTTTCAGTTTGGCAAATCCTGCGAGTAAAGCTTCAGGTCGAGGCATACATCCTGCGATATAAACATCTACTGGCAGGTAATGGTCGAGGCGGTTGATGGTGTTATAACTGTCCCAATACATACCACCGTTAATAGTACAGCTGCCTAGTCCGATAACATATTTAGGGCTTGGCATCTGTTCATAACTTCTGATGGCACGTTTCAGCGTTTTCACCGAAAGGTACCCGGAAATAATGAATACATTCGACTGACGGGGAGTAGGACGCATTTGCACGCCATAGCGGAACATATCGAAGCGTGGTGTAACTAAAGGAGGTATTTCGATGCTTCCGCAGCCGGTACCAAACCCAAGTACCCAGAGGCTTTCGGCACGTGCCCAATTGAGAAAATTTTCAACGGCCCCAGATCTAACCTTGTATTCTTCAGGCCTGTCCTGACAAAAGTAATCATTGATCGGATCTATTTCAATGAGGCTTCCGTCGGGGGCAGTCACTGTTCTTTTCTCATTTTCCGGTGCAACAAATTTTTTTGTTTTCACCACCGATATATCCTGAGGCTTAGTTTCTTTTTCCATACTATAAAAAAATTATAATTGCTAAAATTCCCAAAAGGGCTGGGATCTTCAAAAACCAGCGAACACTTTGCTCAATTCTAAATCTAGGGAAGACAGTTCCTACAAATACAGACCAGAAATAGATAAGAAATGTTTTTATAATAAGTTCTATCCAATTTGTGGCTCCCCCAAAAAATAAATTCATAAATAGTGCGGCTTCAGCCACATGCAGGATGGCATTATTGGTACGCAAAAAGCCCAGAAAAACTCCGTGATATTCCGTCGGGGGGCCAATGGGGATTTCGTTGGGAGCTTGTATCAAATTAAAAGGAGAATGCCCGAAGGCACCTAATAGTGAAAGCATTGCGGCACCCGTTGCCAGGGGATTGGTCCAAAGTGTCCAAGTGAAAAATCCTCCCTGTTGTGCGGCCACAATTTGAGTTATTGACAAAGTGTGGTACTGAATCGCAATTGAAATAACAGCCAGTGTCATGGGTACCTCGATGGTAGTAAACTGCGACAAACCACGGCTGATCCCAATGGTCGAATAGGGATGCCCCCCTTCTCCGGCTCCCAGCGCCATCCCCAGCATTCCGAAAAGCTGAAAATACAGGATTAGGATCAGGTCACCTGAAAAAGAATAGTTTGACCAATGTGCAGAACCAAAGATTATCGGAAGAAATAAAAAGATGCCTACGCCACCCATGAGCCTGAAAACCGGCCCCAAAATGAACATGGTGCCATGACTCACTTGTGATTTTAGTGAATAAAGTTTGGTGAGATCAATCCAGGGTTGATACCAGGGTATTCCAAAACGACCGGAAACCCGCGCACCGATCCTTCGGATGGTCGAATTCATTAACATACCCCAGTTGAGCACGATAAACAATCCCAGTAGGGTCCAAAGAAACTTTGTGATGCTATAATCCATTTATAATCCTCCTAATGCAATGCAATTAAATAAAACACAACGATAAACAACACAATATGCAGCGCGTAGTTTTGTATATTTCCACTATAAATCCGTCTTAACCAGCCTGCGAAATCCAGCAATAGATCACTCATGTTATCCCAGAATGTTTCCACCACCGGTGCTACCAAAAATCCAAGTGCTTTTTTGTATCCGGCATAAATATTATAAGAAACATGTGTTGTTTCAGGACGGAATGGCCTTTCAGCTGCATATACGATGTTAAATTGTCCAATCCGTTTGATTTTCTTGCTCATCAGCACCAGCCATACCAATAGGAGTGTGAAAGCGGTACTCACAATTATCATGGTAGCCGTGCCGTTCCAGTATCCTAAGCTGGTAAAAGCTTTTGTCCCTTCCCAATACAGGCTTTTGGGGAAATAAACCGCCAACATATTACCAATTGGCTTCAATACCCACTGCGGGAAAGTGGAGAAAATCATAATGCCAATGATCAAAATATAGGATGGAATGAGAATCCATGCGCTGATTTCTTTCATGTTACGATGGTTGTCTTTCAACTGTCCCAGGAAAACCGAATGGATGAGTTTAAATAAATACAGAAAGGCAATAACACCTGCAAAGAAAACAACTACTCCCTGGAAGTACCAGCCTTTCTGAATAATAGCATGATATAAGAGCCATTTTCCGGCAAATCCGGAAAGGGGAGGGATGCCTCCAATAACGATGATTGAAATTAAGACAGCCACAAATGAGAACGGCATTTTTTTGATCATTCCCCCCATTTCATACATGTTGTGCGTACCAAGTTTAACCACAATTCCGCCAATTACAAGGAATAGAATGGCCTTGAACATAAAATGGTTGAGAGTGTAGGTAAATCCAGCCAGCCAGCCTAATTGAGTCATCATAGTAATGGAGAAAAGAATATACCCCAATTGTCCGATACTGGAATAAGCAAGCAAGCGCTTGGCGTCTTCCTGAAATACGGCTCCGAGGTTTCCGCTCAAAGCGGTGAGTGCGCCAACCCAGCCTAAAACATAAAGTAATTTATGGCTTCCCTGTGTTCCTGTTCCCATATAGAGGAACAACAACATCAGACCAAAAACTCCAGCTTTAAGCAAGATGGCAGATACCATGGGTGAAACGTCACTCTCTGCTTCGCCGTGGGCACCCGGTAACCAAATATGCAAGCCAAGGGAAGCTGTTTTTGTCATGAAACCCACCGCAAGAAGTGTATATGCCAAAGTAGTGAGTTGAGTAATGTGACCCAGTGCAGCAATAGAAATGTTTAATCCAGAGGCATAAGCGAGTGCAAAACCGAAAAGAATGGCGTAAGCACCTCCAATACTAAATAGCATGTAACTATATCCGTGTGGCATGGAGCGTTTTCCGCGAATAATTAAAAAGTAAGAACCAGCTGTCATAATTTCCCAACTAAAGAAAAATTCCAGCAAGGTATTTGCTTCAATTAATCCGACCAGACCCGAAAACATCAGCAGGGCCATAGGATAAAAACCCCGGCGTGTTCCTTTTTTTGCGTAGCCTGCCATTAATGTCAGGACGGCACCCCCAAGAAATATTCCGGCGAATATTTCCCGCATCAAATCATGTTGGAGTAACGGGAATAGCCGAACTATGTACCAAATAATCCCGACAATGGAAATTGTATTTTTGATATAAACCGGTAAAAAGTCCAGAGCAAAAAGCAACAATACAAAAGCCAGCGGTATAAAGTTAATGTAAGCACCTCCTTCCGTGAAAGGCGTGAGGTACAAACCCATGAAGTACAACAAGAAACCCATTAAATATATCGGGAGATATTTGTTCCATTGGAATTTGATGGTTATCTGCTCGGTAATATCCAATTTAAGGGCAAAGCCCAGCCATTTAAACAGATAAATGGCTTCAATAAATGATCCGCCCAGAATAGCGGTCATCCACCCGTATTGTTCATGGGAGGCAAGAGCCATGATCAGATTCCACTTTCCAAAAAATGAAGGAAAGGGAGGGAATCCAATTAATGCAAAAATGAACGTTCCAAAAAGGAAAAGTAAAAATGGATGTTTTCGCAGGGCAGCCCAGCCCTCGATATTTTTTGATTTCACTATACCTGAAAGCCAAAACAAACCTGCTTTGGCAGCATAATGGCTGATGAGTATACTGAATCCAATGAGCAAGGTGTTTTTTCCCAGAAATGGGCTTAATCCAATAATCATGAGGATTAAACCTACCTGACCAATTGATGAATATCCTAATAATCTGTTGGGTTTTTGTTGTCGCGTGCCCATCAGGTTCGACCCAATAAAAGTTAATGCTCCAATAATGGCAAAATAGGGAAGCCAGAATGAACCTCCCATGGGCATGAGTTTGTAGGCCACAAATAATCCGGCTGTAGCCGTCCCGGCTGAAATCAGAGCGCTGAAACCTGGATTGGAAGCGGTGTAAACATCGATTCCCCATCCATTGGCCGGGAATGGTTTAAGTTCTAATATGATTGACACATAGATAATGAACAGGGCAATAGCACCTCCTTTTATACTCATCATGTTGGCGGCAATAAGGCCATCTATGTTGAGCGATCCTGCGAAAAAATAACTAAAAATAATACCAATGAGCAGAAAATTTGCAATAATACCCGTGGCAATGATGTATTTTATTCCTGCCTGAAACGCTTTTCGTTCGTTGTCAAGAAGAATGAGCCCTCCCGTTGCAATGCTGGCTATTTCCAAAAAAACAAACAGGTTAAAGATATCGCGAGTCATAACAATCACATTGAGGCTCATGACGAAGACTATAAAAACAGCCATGCTGTTAATTCCGGTTTTTTTCAATGAATCTAACAGATATAAACCTCCTAATAATCCCACAACATTAATCATGGTTGTAAGAACAGCTTCATTGAGGCCCATTTGCAGATTGATAGCATAGGGGGGGCTAAATCCAGCTGTATAGATAATGTCTGTAACGCGGTTGTTAATAAGAAACTCATAAAGCCATTGTCCGGAAACAAAAGTTATAAAAGCAAGTCCGCCAAGCATCAGAATGCTTCCAATAAGTGTCATCGAACTTTTTAAGAGCCCGAGCAAAAATGCCAGGCCTAATATTACTGCTACTATATAAATCGGGTTTACCATTTTAAATCTTTAAAATTGTTGATATCCAATGATTTTTTGTCCTGAAAGAGCTTGATTGCATAAACCAACATTAATGCAGATACGCCCAGTCCAATGACGATTGAAGTCAAAACTAAAGCCTGAGGAACCGGATCGACGATGCTTTTTAATGCATCCTTTTGAGAGATGACATCCAGAATTGGAGCGGTTTTTCCTTGCACATAACCGATACTTACCATCACCACATTAACTCCAGTATCGAAAATGGTAAATCCGAGAATAATTTTGATCAGATTTTTTTGGCTGAGGATTCCCCATAATCCTATGATTATCAATAAAAATCCAGTAATAATAATTATGTATGCCATGATCAGCTATTTTTTTCATTTTGATTGTAGGAAATTGTCCCAATGATATTGGATAACTCTGCGCCAACCTTTAAACCAATGAAGATATAGATCAGCGGTAATGCGCCTGCGCTCAACAATGTTCCAAAAACGCCAAGCGAGAGAAAACGGTTATCAAGGAATCCACCGGCAAAGATGATTCCCAGAATGCCAGCAATTACGAATGCAATTCCAGAGATGCTTTCGATAAATGCAACCAGTTTATGGTTAACTTCCATACGCGGATTGGCTAGTAACATCAGCAATACTCCTGAAGCTATTACCGCTCCTCCCTGAAATCCTCCTCCAGGAGTCAGATGACCATTGATGAAGATGTAAATTCCCACCATAAAAATGACCGGTACAATTATTTGTGATGAGAAGACTAATATTTCGCTGTTCGGGCTGGTATGCCTTTCAGGCATTACGTCTTCTTTTTTCATCTTGAGAACAAAACTGATGATGGCTGCAGTTAAAAATAAAATTGTAACCTCGCCAAGCGTATCAAATCCACGATAAGTCACAACAATGGCAGATACCAGGTTGGCTGCACCAACTTCTTTAGCCGCATTTTGTGCGTAAAAAGCGCCCAATTTATTATTCAATACCGTAGGTACATGATAGACTTGGAGTAGGTTGAAAAAAATCAGCCCAACTCCGGCCAGTAATCCAATTATTAAAAATTTCTTAATCATGATTCTGACGTATTTTGTTGAGTGCGTAAAAGAAAATGATGGTGGTCAATCCACTCCCGATGGAGGCTTCTGTAAGTGCCACATCAGGAGCGGCCAGCAATAGAAAAAGGATGGAAGCCGTTAAGCTTACCAAACCCGATGAAATCACAGCAATGGAAAGTTTTTTACTGTGAATTGTCATGAAAGCACCGATAAGACTCATGATACCTAATACAATAGCGATCGCAATAATCATTGTTTGTCCTCCTCTTCGTTGGTATGAACTTTTCTTAACAGTGCTTTGCGCGACAGATCCTTTTTAAGGCTTTCATTTAGCTGGTCCACTGTTGTTTTCTTCGTGAGGGGGACTCCTGTAAAATAGGCAGCTCTGGCAAGTACGTGTGATGATATAGGGTTTGTAATCAGTACAAAGAGTATCAATATCATAAATTTGCCAAACCAGCCAGGAAAAAAGAAAAGCAACCCCGTTAATGACAAAATCGTTCCCAGTGTAGATGCCTTGGTCCCGGTCTGTATCCTATTGTAGGCATCGGGCATGCGAAGCAGCCCTAAAGAACCCAAGAAGAGAAAAATAGATCCTCCAATGGCCAGTATGCCTCCAGTGATTTCAATCCAATTGTTGTCCATAATAAATTATTTATAATCCCTTTTCAATATAGCGTGCTACAATGATTACCCCGATAAACCCTAAGATTCCGTAAACCAGGGCAATGTCCATGTATATGATCCGCTGGTTAAGTGCTGCGATATAGGCAATCAGTGCAATACCGGAAACTGACATGACGTCGAATGCAATGATTCTGTTTACTTTTTCGGGCCCGAGTATAAATCGAATCAGAGATACCAATAAGCTGAGTAATGTTATTGATATAGCGATATCTAATAATATTTTAGCCATACATTACCTCCAGGTACTTTTCAAATTGTCTAACAATATTTAAGGTGTTTTCTTCCAGATCAGTGGACTGAACGTCAATCCAGTGGATAAACATAGAGTCGCCCGATACTTCAAGTGTAAAAGTTCCTGGCGTGAGGGTGATGGCATCAGCCAGAATAATACGTCCGATCTTTGACTTTAGTTTTGTTTTTACTTCCACAATTCCGGGATTAATGGGAAGCGAAGGAGCCAGAACACGGTAAGCCACATCCAAATTTGCTTTTACCAGCGCACTTAAAAAGGTAAAGAAAAACAATACGGAATAAAGCATGGCTTTGGGAGTCAATCGCAAATATGTAAAAGCCTCGCATTTACCACAAAAAAATAAGGGCAATACCAAACTAATTACTGCTCCGGAAATGATCACCTCAGTTTGCAGGTTGTTGTTTAATAACAACCAGCCAATAAATAAGGTAATCATCATAATGAGATAGTTTTTTGCTTTCATCAGGCACTCAAGATTTGAGTTAATTTTTACAAATTTTTTTTGATAAAAGTATCCTAACCTTATCATATGGGTAAAAAATAACACCTCAAATGCAACTTATTTGAAACCGAAATGCATCCACTTTTTTTATTTGTTCTGTTTATTTCTATCAGCACAGATGTTGATCAGGTTTTTATCCGATGTTTGTTTGAAACTTGATATGTGTTATGTTTTGAATTGCCAGATCAATAATTTTCTAATTTTGCAGAATCAAGAAAAAACAATAGAAACATGTCGAAGGCTTCTGAAAATGAGAATTGTATTGAGTGCAAAAATAAGTCTGGCTGTTTTCAAAAATTAACTGAAAAAGAGCTCCGGTTAATCAGCGATTCTAAGCTACAGATTAAATTTAAAAAAGGAGAAATTTTACGAAAGCAAGGTTCCTTTGTGTCTAGTGTACTATTTTTAAATCAAGGATATGTAAAGGTTTACAAAGAGTTTGACCCCTCGGGTCAGAATGCGATCATTCATTTTCATAAACCAGGAACTTTAATCGGGTTAATTGATGTATTAGGGGATAACAGAGTGAAACATACCGTTGCAGCGCTTACCGATTGTCAGGTCTGTTGCATTAATATCGGGTTATTTGAAAAATTACTCGAAGAGAATGGAAAGTATGCTGTTGAAGTTGTTAGATCCATTAACTATCTGTCAGGTGAACTCATTGACTATCAATTAGAAAACAACCATAAACAGCTTCATGGCCGTGTTGCTAAGGCCTTCTTATCGCTGGCGGAACAAGTTTTTATGTCAAGGACTTTTGGTGTGTATCTTTCACGAAACGATATTGCTGAATTCACCAACATGAGCTCTATGAGTGTTGTGCGGATTTTAAAAGAGTTTAAAGAAGATAAGTTGATTGATGATAAAAATGGCTACATCAAGTTGTTAAATATCGAAAAACTTAAGATAATCAGCAAGTTGGGTTGATCATCGCCTTTTCATTGTATTTAACTTTTTCTTGCGACAGCATTTCTTCAGGTTTAAATCCCGCCTTTGTTTAAACTTAAACTGATTTTTCTTTGGCAGATTATTCCATTTTATTTTCATATTTTGGCAATGCATACCTGCATTACGTTATCTCATATATGCCTGATCATTAAGTTTATAAACTATTCATTTGCTTTGTTCTCGGATCTTGCTGAAAGGGTAGTTTAGCCATTTTCCGAACTTCTACTGAAGCATAACCAAAATTATCCACTATCTTGCCAAGAATCAGGTAGATACCATCTCCGCTAAAAGGGTAGGAGCGCAGTGTATCTGGAAAATGAGTAGTATCGAACATTTCGCCTTCATCATCCAGGAAAGTGGCAAAGTGCATGATCTCCTTTTTAACGGTTCTCACATATTTGATGGTGACCAGCAATTCCAGCATACGTACTGTTTTTCCAGTGTAATGGATCATATTTCGCGCTTTTACTTTACTCCTGAAGGAAGTCTTGAGCATGTCAAAATAACTCATGCTTACGGGAAATCCCAACAACTCGATTTCGTCGTAAGCATCTTCCTGAACTTTGCATTCCAGTGGTGGCATAGAGTAGGGTTTCGTGTCTTCCTTAAATAACCGTTGCCCTTTCGGACGTTTGGCTTCTGTTTTTTGCAGCGAATACGCTTCCCAGAGTAGCGCTGGTTTTGGTTTCCCTATAAACCCGAAAGCACCTGCCCGGACGAGCAAAACAAGTTGTTCAATGGCGGGTGAAACCCTCCTGACAAAATCTTCCAGGCTTTGAAATGGACTGTTTCTTTCCCGCTCATCCAGTAGTTTTGCGGCAGTTTTTTGCTCCAAACCAGAAAGATGAATGAATCCGGTAAAAATATCTTTGCCTTTGATATTGGTCTTATAATCACTGCGATTGATGCAGGGTAGATGGATGTTGCCACCCTGTCTGCGTACTTCGTTGAAATAAACCCAGGTGCGATAAAATCCGCCGAAATTGTTGATCACTGCTACCTGGAATTCAAGTGGATAATAAGCTTTCAGATAAAGGCTTTGGAAACTTTCCACCGCGTAACTGGCTGAATGTGCTTTGGAAAAACTGTATCCGGCAAAACTTTCAATCTGGCGCCATACTTCCTTATTAACCGGCGTGGAGTTTCTTCGACGCTTCTGTTTGCATATTTTGCCGAAAGGCTTTGTAAAGATCCGGTATTACGGAATATTGAGCAACCGTTATGCCAGGCAAACAGCCATGTACCGGAAGCCTAAGCAGAACAGAAGCAAAGAGACAGCTCAGCAACGATTAAAGCGCCTGACGGGTTTTGATGTTTATTATAAATCTTAAAACCACCTCCTTTGGTGGTGGTAATGTTTAATCGGC